>JAIRLU010000002.1 GCA_031259215.1 Treponema sp.
TTGTTCAGAAACCTCAGTTTCTGAACAACTTCCGCTTAAAAAACAGCAAAATGCGGAGCATTTTGCAAGACTTGTTCGATAACCAACCGGGTTATTGAACAAGTCCAATAAAGAATCCCCGGCAAGCTCCCCGGGTACACCAAAAAGAGCTACGCCCGAGTAAAAGTCTCTACCGCAGAACCTGCTTCTAAGCCTCACGTATGGAGGTTTCCTCTGGTTCACCGGCCATGAGGTGCCGTTGCCTAAGGATGTGCCCTCGGTGTCATAGTGGTAACCCGAATACTTTGCAGCAATTCAATTTTCCTTCATCGCTGTACACAAAATCCTTATAGTTGTTCATAAACCTCAGTTCCTGAACAACTTAAAACAGCAATTTCGCAGCTCCAAAGGCGAGAAACTGCAAGACTTGTGAGATAACCAACCGGATTATTTCACAAGTCTATTTATAGACTGAACCCACTTTAACTACTATTTTAGCCAATTCGGAAACCGGTATGGGCATGTTATTTTTCAGCCAATGCTGCACAAGACCGATGGTCCCATTGAGCGCATAGATATACCAGTATTCTTTGGTTTCTTCTTTTATGGTATCTTCAGAAAAATATTTCATCACCTGTTTTTTGAACATGAAATGACTGAACAATCTTTTTTGAAACCCGAAGTCGCCATTTTCACTTAACAAGACTTGAAGGTACCTACTGTTGTTGGCAATAAAGCCTAATATTTCTTCAACCATTTCCAAAACTTCCCGTTTGCTGCGTTTATTATAATATTTATTCAGCATATCTTCAATATAACCAAAGGTTTCCTCCTCTATCTGTTTAAGCAGCTCGTACTGGTCATGGTAATGGGCATAAAAAGTCGTGCGATTTATATCCGCCTTCTCGCAAAGCTCCTTGATGGTTATTTTGGTAAAGGGTTTATCCTTCATCAATTCAATCAGACTATCCGCTAAGACTTTCCGGGTGTACCGGGTTTTCCGGTCCAGTTTCATTTCTTTCATAAGACCTCCGACCTCATTTTGCACGTTTCTGTGCTGAAACCGACATTTACGAGGTGTTTTGTTTATTACACAACAAACAGAAAACAATTGTTGGTTGTATAAACCATACTATGTCAGTATATTCCAGGCATACCCAATAGGCAAGTGCAATTAGGTTAATAAGTCAAGAAGGATGCACCAAGAGAAATGAACAGGTTATTTAAATACCCGGCCCTTGTACTGGGCATAATTGCCGTGATAACCCTCTTTTTTGCAGTACAGCTTCCGAAGGCTGAACTGGACAACAACAACATCAGGTTTTTACCGGAGGAACACCAAGCCCGGGTCATTTCAGAATACCTGGATGATACCTTCGGCGGACAGTCCATGATCCTCGTGGGACTTGAACGGCCTTATGGGAATGTTTTTGAACCAGCGTTTTTAACCCAAATCAGGGATTTCACCCATGCGGTAGAAACCATCGAATTGGTGAAAGAGGTCAATTCCATTATGTCAACCCAATACATAAGCGCGCAAGGGGACTCCATTGTGGTTGAGGATATGGTGCCGGAAGACTTCTCTGGAACACCGGAAGAAATCGTGGAACTCAGGCAGCGTATTTCATCGTGGGATATGTTCCGGGGTTCTCTGGTTTCTGACAATTTTTCGGCAACCCAAATAATCATTAACCTGGATGTTACCACTGAAGAATCGACCAGCCCTGAAGCAACCGCAAGTCTTATGCAAATTCAGCGTACGGCGCGAGAAATGTTTGACCACATGGCAGAGGTATACATTACCGGGCAAACCGTTATTAACGCAACCATCAATGGATCGATGATACAAGATAATACACTGCTCATTCCCCTCGTGGTGATTGTGGTGTTGGCAGTATTGTTCTTTTCATTTAGGCGTGTTACCTTTGTGATGCTTCCCCTTATGACGGTTATAGTTGCGGTCATCTGGACCATTGGCGCAATGGCCCTGTTTGGCATAAAACTTTCGATTATCACCACCCTTTTGCCGGTTATTCTTGTAGCGGTTGGAAGCGCCTACGGTATTCACCTGATCACTCATTATATAGAAGATACACGGAATCATACAGTAACCGTTGAACAGCACCGTACATTACTCTTTTCACTCATAGACCGCTTGATAAAACCCGTCGCGCTTGCCGCGCTCACAACCCTTGTCGGCTTTGTTTCATTTTGTTTTACGTCGATTGTGCCGATACGGGAATTCGGTTTCTGTGCCAGCTTTGGTGTGCTGACCTGTTTTATTATCGCCATTACCTTGATTCCTTCGATGTTGCTCATTCGCGGACCCCGTACAGGAGGTCCTCGTAAAAATGAAACCCCTGATGATGTGATCGGTCGAATAATAGGCGACGGGTTTCTGGGGATAGTCCATAAAAAGATCCCCGTCTTGCTGGGTACGGCCCTGCTTGTGGGGGTTTCATTATACGGCCTTTCTCGAATCGTTGTTGATAATGTCTTGATAGAATTTTTTCAAAATGAAACGGACATAAGCCGTTCCGATGCATTTATTCGGAAATATTTCGGCGGTTCAAAAGATGTAACCCTGGTGGTCGAGGCGGATACCTCTGAAGAACTGCTTGATCCAGCGGTTTTAAGCGCCCTAGACAACCTTTCCCGCTATCTTACAGAACGGGTTCCCCTCACCGGCAAGGTAGTGGGTTTCACCGATATTATCAAACGTATCAATCAGGTATTCAATGCCGATGAACCGCCGGAAGGTTTGAGCATTAGAAACAACGTCCTAGTGGCAGCCGGTGATAACCTGCAAATTGAGGATTTTGGTTTTGGGAATTTTGAAGAGGCCCCGGACGACATAAACCCGATAGCAGAAGACCCAGGGAACACTTCGGAAATTGCCTACACCCTCGATGCATACAGCACTGCGGATCTTATTTCCTTCCTTGACCAGGCGGCGGGAAAAGCCGCGACCCTGAATGGCAGCGATCTGGTCCGTGAATTAAAGCGGCTGGTGAATTATGATGGTTTTTCCTATTATGAAATTCCTACGGACCCCGCCCGTTACGGCAAGAAAAGGCCGGAAGAATTGCAGCGGCTCGTTTCAAACTACCTCGTGCTCCTTGCAGGGGACGATGATTCAGGCTATTCAAATGATCCCATAGAACCGACCTCGATCAAAACCATGATACAGCTCAGGGCTACCGGAAACCAGGAAGTCCTTGAAGTGATCGACACCATTAACGCCTATATTGATGCGAACTTTCCCAAAAACATACGGGTCATCATCGGGGGCAGTGCAATTCAGGAAGCCGCGGTTACGAGCCTCATCGTAAATGCTCAATTTGTATCTATTGCTATTTCAGTATTCATGGTTCTTATCATTGTGGGGCTTTCCTATCGTTCGTTTATCGCGGGAATTATCGCCGCTACTCCTCTTGCGATAGCGATTCTATGCAACTTTGCGGTCATGGGATTTTTAGGAATAAAACTCAATATTGGAACCGCGCTGATAGCGAGCATTGCGGTGGGCATCGGCATTGATTACACGATTCATTTTATCGAATTCTTCAAAGATGCATATCAAAGGGATCATACATCGGGTGATGATTTTCTACGTCGTACCTTCATTGGCTGCGGTAAAGCGATTCTTATCAATGCGGTATCTGTGGGAGCAGGTTTTGCGGTGCTGGCTTTTTCGCAGTTCAGAATACTTGCCGAATTCGGCGGCCTTATCGCGCTCAGCATGATCATTACTGCCCTGGTAAGTCTTATCGTCATACCCGTACTGCTTACCACCATTAAACCATCCTTTATTTATCGGGAGATGCCATGAAACGGTATCTCTGTATCGCCATGGCGGCGGTGATATACACCGGATTTTTATACGGAGCAGGGGATGATCCTGCAGAAGGGTTCTGGATGAGTGTGGATACCAAAACCGGCGAGATACAATCATGCTGGGAACTGTATCAAACTGAAGGAGTCCTGTACGGCAAAATGCTTTCTGCGGTTGGTATCACCGTAGAAAGCAAAGCGATCAAATGCCGGGACCATTATCGGGATTTCCCCCTGGCAGGCAGGGTAAGCCAATTACCGATCCTCGGAACGCCTTGGATTTTTGGACTTAAGCGGCAAAGTATGGGAACCTGGGTTGATGGAAAGATTATCAATCCTGGGGATGGCGCTCTATATACCTGTAAGATACGGTATCATCCTGGGGATGGAAAGAAATACCCCACGGAATGTCTTGAAATACGGGGGGAAATCGGACTTGGTATTGGTGGGAGTCAATACTGGCAACGGACAAGCCGTGAACAGGCCGGTGCCCTGCGTTGAAAAACTACCAGAGAATGTATCGTAACCTTGGGTGTTACGATTCGATTTTATTCGGACGGCAGCGGTCGTCTACAAGAGGAGTTGCACATGAAAACAAAGAGGAAACGGGTCATACTGCTTATGGCATCGTTGGTTTTAGGAAGGGCCTTGTTGTATTCCCAGGATGCCGCTGCGCTGATAAAGGCAGCACGGGATAGGATCCAGGCGGACACCACTTCAACCCGTTCTCGTATGGTAATTACCGCAAAGGACGGTTCCACCTCTGAGCGGATGATTGATCAGTACGCAAAAGACGGTCCCCAGGGATCCCGGATGATTATTGTGTTCCAGCGTCCTGCCAGTGTGGCAGGTACTCGGTTTCTGACCATGGATAATGCCGCAGGCGGCGAGGATCGGTGGATATTCCTGCCCAGTCTGGGAAAGGTACGGCGCATCGCCGCTTCAGAAGGAGGCGGTAATTTCATGGGAACCGATTTTTCATACGACGATATTTCGTCTATGGATAGAAAGGTGGATCTTGATAGCCATGCTATTGTACGAGAAGAAACTCTAAAGGGTATTCCCTGTTATGTGATTCAGTCGATTCCTAAAGACAGCACCTATCAGTATGCAAAAACAATCACCTGGATAGATAAGCAACAACCCCTCGTATATCAAAGTGAAATGTACAACAAACGGAATGAATTGGTGAAGCGGATGGAAATAGCCGAGTATAAGGATGTGCAGGGACGCCTCACCCCGGTGCAAACGAAAGTAGCAACCCTCTCGGCCGGTACATCTACGACTATCTATATGGAGATTATTAAGTACGATGATCCCATACCAGAAGGGGTTTTTACGACCGGGTATCTTGAAACAGGGAGAGTTCGCTGATGAGCCGGTTTCTCTTGACATGGACGATTTTTTCCCTTTGCCTTATCATGCCCCTTTCTGCTCAGGATTTTGGGTTTGGATTTGACGATGATGAAGAGGCGGCGGCTTCATTTTCCTCATTTGAGGGAGGAAAGGGAAACCCCGCAGTGGCCATAAACGGTGAGGTTTCTGCTTCCATGACCGGATATGGCGAAGATTTTTTAGATGGGCCCCATGCGGTGAAACTGGGTACTATTTTTTCCGGTAAACTCAATTTTTCTGCATCGGCTTCCATAGCCGAAGGGATTATCAAACTGAAACTGAGGCCAATGGTAAATCCCATAAGCATAGATGAAGCATATATCCGCGCGTATTTGGGGAGATTCGATATCGAAGCAGGGTTACGAAAGCTCACCTGGGGTAAGGCAGATAGTTTTGGTCCCCTGGATGTGGTAAATCCCCTGGATTCATCTGAAATATACCCGGAAATGGCGGATAACACGGACCTTATGGGCATTAAAATCCCCCGCCCCTTGATACACGCCTCGGTGCGCCTTGGGCAGTTTTCAAAACTGGAAGGCGTCTTTGTTCCCACCTTTGAGCCCCACGGTTTTGCTGAAACCGGACGCTGGACTCAGGCAGAGATGACCTTGCTGTCTTCTTTGGGAACAGCGCCGGCAACACCGGAGACGGATGCTCTGGATTACGCCCAGGGAGGTTTACGATTTACCACGACCCTGGGATCCTCTGACTTCGGCGTGCAGTATTACTACGGCCGTTTACCCAAGCCCGGGGTAAGGATGGTGATGGGCCCCTCTCCAGGAATTGAACTTTTGTACAATCCCTATCATCAGATCGGGTTTGATTACGCCCAGGTTATATACGGGTTTAACCTCCGCGCTGAGCTTGCGGCCAACATCACCGAAGATCTAAGCGGGGATGATGGTTCGGTATACAACCCGGCATTGGCCTGGTCCCTGGGCTTTGACCGGGATCTCTTCCTGGGTATCAATCTGAATGCTCAGGCCAACGAGACCATCCGCCTGATGGATGACCAGGTTGGAAGCGCCGATTTTACGAGGGGCAGTTTTGACATGGAAGGGGGCACGGATCTTACCGATACCCGTATCACCGCAAGCCTTTCCCGAAAATTCCTCCGGGAGGAACTTGAAATCCGGGCAGCCGCGGTTTGGGGTGTGGAGGACCAGGATTTTGTCATCATGCCCGCCCTGATTTGGACTAAGGATGATGTTACCATCGCCTGTTCAGGGGGTATCTTCGGCGGCGATACCGGAGGACAGCTTGGACAGTACCATAAAAACGGCTTTGTGAAGCTCCGTATTACCTATACCTTCTGATATGCGTATCACAAGCTGGTTTTAAAATCAGCTCATATAGTGAAACCCCCACAGCGGGTTCCTAAACAACTCCTGGGGTATCGGTCTGACAACTCGGTGTCTTTGACCCGCTTCCCTTGGAAGAACTGAGATACCCTGGGGGATGGGCAATAGCACGGAATGAGAAGTAAGCACCGATACGGTTATAAAAGTAATAAAGCTCCCCGCCCTGAATGGCGGGGTATTAAAGATTTCTCCTTGAAATCTTTGCGTATATGGGGGAACAAATCCCCCACACCCCCAGTTTTACGCCCTAAAGGGCGGGGAATTAACCCACTGTCAACAAGTTAAGGGCTAGACACGGTCAAAAGCTGTGATAAGCTGGAATTGGGAGGGCATCATGGGAAAAAAACTGTTTTGAAACAATCCGAAACCTGTTGGAAAAAGCGGTATATAAAATCCGATCAAAGAAACGCGAACAGGATTTCACCCGGGACCGCAAAATGCCATTCAAAAAACTGATACTGTTCATGTTCAGTATGGTGAAGGAAAGCTCGCAGAACGCCCTTGAGCGGTTTTTTCCGAAACTAAAAGAGGCGACCCGTATGAGCCAACAGGCATTTAGCCTTGCACGGCAAAAACTGAAATGGGAAGCGTTAGAGGAGTTATTCCACGCGAGCGT
>JAIRLU010000008.1 GCA_031259215.1 Treponema sp.
TTGAAGAGGAGTATGTTTGATGATACCGTACCGACGGGCCGTTGGCTTATATAGGGGGGTCCCGGGCAGCACGGAAAAGCCGTACAAAGTGCTCCGGTTCTATAGTACGTGCGCCCAGCGTATTTTTATAGTCCAAGGGCATCCCCAGATCAAAGAAAGCAAAGCCCTGTCCCTGGAGGTATTGAGCCGTGAGGATCATTTGCACGGTTCCTGCGGATTTTTCATCATAATACCCTGAATAGCTCGTATACACCCGGCCTGCCAACACTCCGAATTCTCCTGCTTTACATTCCCCATTCCGGTACACCCCAAAGGAGACGGGTCTGACCTTTAGATCTTTATAGGTACGGATCTGGGTGAGGCTCTCTTGCAACGGTACGGTAAGCCAGTCATCACCGTGGATACGAACACAGCGTTCCATGATACCCTGGAAATCCGTATCTACCCTGAGTTCATACCGCGGCAAAAGCGGTTTAATTGATTTCTTGATGTGGAGATCCGAAAAAAAGAGAACCGACCGGATAAGGTGGAGTTTGGGAAGCAGGAGAACATTCGATTCAGACACGGAGTAGCCCGATGCCTCTAGGGATATATATACCGGCATTTTCATGGACATGACCAGGAACCCTGCTGCCATAAGACGGGCGATAAAAAGGGGATCAAAGTCCACGGCCACACAAAATTCCTCAGCGTAATCGGTTCTTAAAAGATCGTCTACCACCATATCCGGGTCATCTTCAGGAGCAATAAAAGCATACCCCGACGAGGTGTAACGGAGACAGGAATCCATAGAAATAAAGTATACCATATCTACACGGGCTTTACCAGTTATCTTTAATAGCGTTGTTCGGAAACCTCAGTTTCCGAACAACTTCCGCTTAAAAAACGATAAAAAACGTGGATTTTATTAAGAAATCCACGTTTTTTGGAGACTTGTTCGAGAACTAACCGGGTTCTCGAACAAGTCCAATGATTGCAGGGTAAAGGCTTTTTTTCATACCTTGGCGATAGTGTATCCTCAGAAAAAGGGAAAAACCGGTGCTGTATAAAGTATTGTTTTTTGTTATAATGAGGATATGGCGCTATGGTCACTGTTTCCCTGGTTAAAAATACGTTCCACCATGCAGACCCTCCGGGTAAACATGGTGGATGCCTTGCAAACCCGACGAAATCTGATGCTTCTCTTGGGGGGGCTGGTGCTCCTTTTAATCTGCCTTATGGGGGCGCTCATCCTCATGAATCATAATGCTAAGATACCATCGAATTTCTCCCGAACATTAAGTAATGATTTTAAGCCCTTATCAATTGCACCGGAGGATCTGTTTCTCCCGGATGAACCGGACTTTCTTCCAGAGGTGCTTTTAAACCGGGAACCCCGGAACCCCTGGAACCTGGAAGATGTTCGTCCCTTCTGGACGGATCCCTTGCAGGATGATCCTGAACAGTGGCGAGAGCGGATAAAAGTGACTATTGATGAATTCTTGGAAGGGGTTCCATGAAGATACCGAAGATGTACGATGGAGTTCGCCTTTTTTTATGGTTTTCTCTGATCTTTGCCTTGGAAGCTCAGGGGCTTGCATTCTGTGCCAGTACGTCCTCGGCTTTGTCTTCCCAGGAGACGGATGTGCCCCTCAGTAGGTCCTCTGGGGTTTTGGGGATTGGGGCTGGGTATACCAGCCCAGGACAAGGGGCCCCATACTATACCCAAGGGATGGGGGAAAGCTATGAAGCCCCTCGGTTTACCCGGTTCCAAAAGGTGCTGGTTGCGGAAATGGCGGATACGGTTCCCGGTGGACCCCTGCTTCCTGAAACGCATCTCCCGGAACAGGCTCCCCTTGAACAGAGCGTCCTTGTTCCCTTACCAGGCCCCGACACCCTGCCTTTAGCAGAAACAGGAGATGGAGAAGTGCTTTTCTCTCCCCCCCCCACAGTACCCCGGAATGAAGAACCCCCTTTACCCCCTGCTCCTGAGCCTTCTAGTGCTGGTATAGGTCCTCCGGTTACGGTGTTGCCTCCTGCTTCACCGCCGGCTGAGTCTTTGGAACTCCCCCCGGTTCTTGAACCTTCGATAGCGGATCTCATGCCTGCTGCGGAGCTTGTTCCTTCGGTTTCCGCTCCCCCTGCCCTGCTTCCTGAGGGATCCACTGAACCTAAGGTATCGGCCTTACCAGAACCCACACTGCCCCAAGGGGCGCCGCCCCCTGGGGGGTCCCCTCCTGGTTCCATCATAACGGTGCGGCCCTTTACCCCGCCCCCGGAGAAGACGCCCGCTCCGGTTCAAGCTCCCCCTTCTTCTATAGTGGAACCGGCTCCGGTCCAAACTCCAGAACCGCCTCGATTTATCAGACCTGCAGAACCGGAACCGGTTCCTCAGATAGCCCGTCAAGTCCTTCCCCAGGGGGCCCCTATTCAAGAACCTCCTGCTCAGGGTTCTTCACCGGTCTTTCCAGGGGAAAGACAAGCAAAGGCCGCCTATTCCCGGAATGTTCAAGTCATAGTAGGACAGATGGTAGAAATCCCGTTCCGAGGAACGGGTTGGGTCTATCTTGGTGAACAGGAATCCCAAGCGGGTATTGTCTATAATTCCCGGTATCTAGAAAAAGAAGGGCAGACCTTCGTGTTCCAAACGGAAAGCCCAGGAACCTATACCCTTACCTTCTATAAACAAGATTTTATTGAAGATTACATTGTCAATGATGCGGTCCAGGTGATTGTCAATCCCATTCCCCAGGTCTCCGAGCGAAGCAGAACATCCAGGTTGGTGGATCCAGGCCGGGTGATTGCAGAACCCCGCTGGCCTACCCTTCCCGGGGCAGCCGGTCCTGACCGGCAGGCTGCCCCTTCCATCCAGCAGCCCCTTACGGAACTTCCTCCTGCTACGGTAACTTCGCCGGAAACTCCTCCTGCTCCCGTACCCCCTATTGACTACTTGCAGCAGGCTCGGGAAGCGTATACGGCAGGACAGTTTCCCCAGGCCATCTCTTCTTTGGATCTGTTCAGGGAACAGTACCCGGCAGGGACTGACGAAGCCTGGTGGCTCTATGGCCAGTCTTTGGAAGCTGCCAGTTCAAGCCGGGATATTCGTTCTGCTCTGGATTATTACCACCGGCTGATCCGGGAATATCCCCAAAGTCTCCGGGGAAACGATGCCCGGCGACGGATTGCTTATCTGGAGCGGTATTATTTTACGATTCAGTAAGGGATTATGATAGGTCTTCCAGATACAGAAGAGCGCGCAAAAAAGGTAGTCCCTGAAATCTTGGATGCCTGTAAAACCGAATTAGCCAAACGGATTGTGGGTCAACAAGAAATGGTTGAGGGGCTTCTCATGGCCCTGATTGCCGGGGGACATATACTTCTTGAAGGGGTACCGGGCTTAGCAAAAACCTTGGCGGTGAAGAGCCTCGCGGATATTACCGGTCTTTCGTTTAAGCGGATCCAGTTCACCCCGGACCTGCTTCCGGCAGATATCACCGGTACCTTGATATGGGAACAAGCTTCGGGAACCTTTTCGGTCCGCAGGGGACCGGTTTTTGCCCAGGTGATCCTGGCAGACGAGATCAACCGGGCTCCGGCAAAGGTTCAATCTGCCCTGCTTGAGGCTATGGAGGAACGGCAGGTTACCATTGGGGAAACTACCTATCCGCTGCCGGATCCGTTTTTTGTATTAGCCACTCAAAATCCCATTGAACATGAAGGGACCTATACCCTCCCAGAGGCGGAACTGGACCGGTTCCTCCTGAAACTCCTGATCCGGTATCCTAGTATGGAAGAAGAAATCCGAATCCTGCACATGACTGCTTCCCAGAAGACCTGGAGCCTTCAGACCGGCCAGCAATGGCCCCCCTTACATCCGGTTTTAGATGCTGCTGGGTTGACCCGCCTAAGGGCTGCGGTAGATTCCGTCTTTATTGATGAGCAGATTGCCGCATACATAGTCTCGGTGGTGGCCGCTTCCAGGCCCTTAGCCGCAAAACCTTCGGTACTCCGATCCCCTGCGGGAAAGCTCCCTGGGGAGGGTGTAGAAAAAGCGCTCCGGGATGGCCTGTACCGGTATATCGCCTTTGGTGCATCCCCCCGGGCGTCTATTGCCCTTTACCGCTGTTCCCGGATCCGAGCTCTTTTTGAGGGTCGTACCTTTGTGAGTCCTGAAGATGTGAAGGCCGCGGCGCTGCCGGTGTTACGGCATCGTATCGTTCTTTCCTATGAAGCTGAAGCAGAGGGGCTTGATCCAGATGCGGTTATTTCCCGGCTGCTCACCTTTGTACCGGTACCCTAAGCTATGCAAGGGGCCTTCATTGATACCCATGCCCATCTCTCCCTGCTTTCCCAGGAAACGCTCCCCCGGGAAGCAAGGATTTCTCGGCTTTTCCAGGGAGGATTCGGCGGGATTATTGATATTGGAACCGAGGCTGAGGATCTCAGTGGCCGACTCAAGAGCTTTGCCCGATTTGATCGGATCCGGTTTAGTGCGGGTATATGGCCTTCCAAAACATCCATTGCCCAACGGGAGCGCTTGATTCTTCGCTTGGAGCAGCATATCATCGCCGCTCCGCAAGGGTGTCTCATTGCTGTCGGCGAATGTGGGCTGGACCGGCACCATAACCGGCAAGAAACCGGTGCGGATCTGCCGGGGGAACGGGAACTGCTGGAACTGCAACTGGACCTAGCACAACGGCATCAGCTTCCCATTATCATCCATTCCCGGCAATCCGCGGAGGAAACCAGGAGGATCCTCTCCCGCTACCCGGAAGTCCACGGGGTGATTCATTGTTTTTCCTATGGAATTCCCGAAGCCCGGTATTTTTTACAGTTGGGGTATTACCTTTCCTTTGCAGGCACCCTCACCTATAAGAATGCCCAGGGACTCAGGGAGGCTCTTCAGTTTGTTCCCCTGGATAGGCTGCTTCTGGAAACCGATGCGCCCTATCTTGCCCCCCAGCCTTTTCGGGGAAAGCCTGCGGAACCGGGTATGGTGGCGGAAACCTATCATCGGGCCGCGGCATTACGTCAGATAAGCCTGGAAGCCTTACAAGCTGCCATTGTCAAGAATGTGAACGCCTTATTTGGAACCCGATTTTGATCGGGGGGAGATCACCTCAAACCCGCAATAGGGCACTAGAGCCTTGGGGAGGCGAACCGAACCGTCGGCTTGCTGGAAGTTCTCCAACACCGCGATGATGGCCCGAGACACCGCCAAAGCAGTTCCGTTGAGCATGTGGACGAAACGGTTCTTCCCGGTCTCGTCTTTGTATCGGATGTTAAGCCTGCGGGCCTGATAATCGGTGCAGTTGGAGGTGGAGGTTACCTCTCCCCATTCGCCGCTGCCTGGGGAGGCGGGATTGACCCTTCCGGGCATCCAGGCTTCCAAGTCCCACTTGCGATACGCCGGGGCTCCCAGGTCTCCGGTACAGGTATCCACCACCCGGAAGGGAATTTCAAGGCCGGAAAAGATTTCCTCTTCCACCGAACGGAGTTCCAGGTGCAGGCGGTCCGATGCTTCCGGCAGACAGTAGAGGAACATCTCGACTTTGGTAAACTGATGCACCCGGTACAAGCCTTTGGAAAACTGCCCTGCCGCTCCTGCTTCCCGACGAAAGCAATGAGAAAGGCCCGCCATTCGCAGGGGGAGTTGTTCTTTGGGGAGGATCGTGTTGGCATAGTAGCCTCCCAGGGTGATCTCTGCAGTCCCTACCAGGCAGGTTCCTTCCTCTTCCAACGTATACACATTGGATTCCGCCCCCCGAGGGTTAAAACCAATACCTTCAAGGATTTCCTCTTTGGCAATATCCGGGGTGATATAAGGAGTAAAGCCCTTTTTCTGGAGTATATCCAGGGCATATCGGATAAGCCCCAGTTCCAGAAACACCCCTTCGTTTTTAAGGTAGTAGAATTTAGTCCCTGAAACCTTGGTCCCTGCGTCGAAGTCGATGATGTCCAAGTCCTGCCCCAGTTTCACATGGTCTGCAGGCTCAAAATCAAAGGTTCTGGGCACTCCGACCCGTTTTACTTCAAGGTTATCCTTGTCCTCTTTACCGACAGGAGCCTCAGGATGGGCCATGTTAGGGATACGCCGGCCTTCGGTGTCGAGGTCCATCTCCACTTGGGCCAGTTTTTTTTCGACTGCGGCAATACCATCTTTTAACTTTTTTCCTTCCTCCATAAGGCTGTTCCGTTCCACCGCATCCCGGGCACGTTTCATGGCAGCGGTATTGGCATTCCGCTGCTGTTGTAGGGATTGCAAGGCTTTGGTCAACTCGGTCCTTTGGTTAAAAAGGGCTACGACTTTATCCGCATCAGCTTTCATATACCGATGGGCAATATTTTGCTTTACCTCGGAAAGATGCTCTAGGATGAAACGATAATCTAACATAATGGGTGATAATACCACTTAAGGCTTCCCCATACAAGGCTTGGAAGGGTATTACCCAGGGTCGGCGTTTAAAAGTATGGCTCTTTATATAATAGAGTTGTTCAGAAACTGAAGTTTCTGAACAACTTCCGCTTAAAAAACAGCAAAATGCGGAGCATTTTGCAAGACTTGTTCGATAACCAACCAGGTTATTGAACAAGTCCAATAAGGATTTACCTCTTGACCTGCATGGTATCATGAGAAATGTATTTTCTTATATTGGACTTGTTCGAGAACCCGGTTGGTTCTCGAACAACTCTATTGTAAAGAATTAAAAAAGTAAACGCCGATGCCCTGGTGCCCCCTTGACACCAATAGGGGATGGGTGGTATTTTATTTAGAGGGTTATGTTGTTTTTGGACGATTAACTCAGCGGGAGAGTGCTACCTTCACACGGTAGAAGTCACTGGTTCAAATCCAGTATCGTCCATATAAACGTTGATTAAGACTAAGATTCAATAAGGGATAATGGATAATTTTAATGCTCGTAGCAAGCCAGGGCTTTCAGAAGTTGGTGAGAGGTCCCTGGTTTTTTATATGTAAGATATGGTATACAAACTTCTAAGGGACTGAAACCTCGTTTTTCTGGAATTTATACGAAGATATGCCCTCCCATTATCCCCGGAAACCTATACCCTTTTATGGGATAGTCGCTTGTTCTTGAGCGGGTTGTAGGTACCTTCTTAAAACAAACTCCCTCTAAAAACTGCGCTTTTTAGGATTTACGGTTTTTAGAGGGAGATCAGAAAGAGAGATGGGGTAATTTACTTGTTATTGCTCAGGAGCAAAGGACAATTTAATACCATTAGTCCGTAAGGCCACCCAATCTCCCTTCAGCGGGACATCTTTCTTATCTATATTAAAATAGTAATACGTAGCAAGATAGGGGTCTGTGGGATCATAGATCCGGACCTCTCCGGTATCACCATTTACCCAGATTGTAAAGGATACGGCCTCTGCAAGATTATCGGTAGTTAAAAGGTCCTCAAACTGGTTTAGATCGATACTGTGTACCAGCTCCATCCAGGAATTGGTATAACTACGGTAAACCTGACCGCTTAAGCCCTTGGGAATAGCATTACTTAAGGGGTTCTCGTCATAATTGAGCCATAATAGGTAGGAATTGCCGCTGCCCCAAGAAGGGCCGTTGTATACATTATCGGCAAAGATGTGCAATCCAAACCCCCCCTGTCCATCTTCGGCACCTGATTCATACCGAACATTGAACTCATACAGCATGGATCCGCTTTGGGGGACCTTAATATTGACTTTAGCAAGCCGAGCATTTGCGTCATTCTGGTAGGCCCGGTCTCCACTAACACTCCAGTCCCCTGACGCAAAACGATGTTCCGGTAATTGGATTTGAGCGAACAATGATACCCCTATACCTATTACCAGTAAGAAAAAGACAAATCGTTTCATAAAACTACTCCTTCAAAGTATATTCCCTTCCTCATTCCTGCTAGAAATTCACATGGGAATATCATAAATCTATCCATTATTTTAACATACTTTTCAAGTAAGTGTTACATATTTTTGACATTTTTTCACAAATTTTTTGTTGTTTGTTCTCCTGCTACGGAATCCTTGACCCAGCGTGTTTGACCATAAGCTGAAGATGATGATCTCAATAAATCGCTATACATCCAAGCAAATGTACGGGGAGGATAGCTTACCCCTCTCATATTCTTCCTTATAATATAACCATGTACCCTTCAAGGAAGCGGAAAAAGTCTTCGTAGTCCACAGACTGGAAATCCCTTATACCCCCCAACAGGGGCTAAACTTGACCCATATTTGTATTTATTGCCTGTTCTAGAACAGACTTTTCCCCATGGAGTTTTCTGTTGGAGACGAACAGGGGAACCGCTACGGAACACGGGGCGAATAGGCGCTCCTTATCCGGGTGTCGGCACAAGGGGAAGGGGGAAAAGGAGTAGAAAAGTGGTTTTGGTCTCCGCTTCCCTATAAGGGGGTCTGACCCGTATACCCCTATCCGCTTCCCCCCCAAGCTCCGCTTCAGGCGGTTCCCCTTCGAGTATCCGCGACCCATACCGGTCTCCCCAGATATGCCCTTCCCGTGCTTGGGCACGGTTGTACCGCTGGGCAAACACCTGTTTCAGCCA
>JAIRLU010000075.1 GCA_031259215.1 Treponema sp.
TTCGGCGGATAGGGACAAGGTATGACCAGCTGGATCTGCTATTTTCCACATTTATCTGTCTTGCCTTGTGTGTTATCGCCGTTTGTTCATTGATTCCACGTAGTGTGAACAGGCCCTAGTATGAGGTCTCCCTCCCGTGACCGGGCACTTCACGGGCGTTTATTTCAGCCGGACGGCGGTCTATAAGGGTCATTTCCGGTATCTTTCCCCGTTTTTCTCTCCCATTCCCTTCTTTCTTCTTTTTCCCGCACAGACGGAGATCCTGGAGCGCCAGCTTTTTCAGTTCTCCCTTCATGGGGAAAAAACATAGGTATATACGGTCTTACCCGACACGGCATAGTCAGGATATTCTTTTTTAAGCCATTCGGCAACTTCCTCGGGGGACCATCTTTTTTTCAGTTGAGGCTTGACCATATTCCACGGCTCATCCGCCAAACCGTCATCGAACCTATGGTTCGCTACAGCCGGAACGATAAAGGAACCTGTTTCAAAACTCGGTAGGTTTGAAACAATCTCAAGGGGAAACCATATACCCCCGAAGGCGAAGCGGCAAGCCTCGTAAGAAGTTCGGCTCATTTCCCATACAAGAATGGCCGACTCCTTCCGAAGGAACGGCCCCTTGACCAGGGACGGTTCAGCGTGTTTAGCTTGTAGCGGAATCCCTAGGGCCTTGCAGAAACCCCCTATCTACTCTATGCTGAAGCTAAGCATAGGTGCTGCCGTGCAAATTCATAGACTATGCATAGGGTCTTGGGCATAGGTAACGCAGGCCCGATTCTATACATAAAGGGTATACTTTGGAATGGCTTCAGCGGCTTACCGCAGTGTATGATACCATTCGTCCGGTCTTGGATGTGGTAATCCTCTCGTTTTTGTTCTATAAAGCCTACGATCTTTTGGTCAAAACCCAGGTTATGCAGATGTTCCAAGGTGCCGGGTTTCTGGCCTTGGTATATGGTCTTGCGGTTTTATTCAAATTAACCACATTACAGTGGGTCCTTAATATCTTGGCTCCAGGACTTTTTGTGGCAGTAGCCATTGTCTTTCAGCCTGAATTGCGGAAGATCATCCTTCGTCTGGGCCAGACTGAGTTATTCCGGCCAGACAGCAAACCCCGGCTGGGACAGCTGGAAGCGGTGATTACGGCAGCGGAAATTCTTTCCCAGAAACGTCGAGGGATGCTGGTGGTTTTTCCCCGGCGGGTGAACCTCAAGAACATCATTGATACAGGGACCAGGCTGAACGCGGAAATTTCTTCCAGCCTCATGGTAACGGTCTTTGAATTCGACGGGCCCCTGCACGATGGGGCTATGGTTATCCAAAATGGCCGGATCGCCGCGGCAGGGTGTTTTCTTCCCCTGTCTGAACAGCAGGACATCAAAAAGAGTTTCGGTACCCGGCATCGGGCGTCTTTGGGTATGTCCGAGCAGTCCGATGCGGTCATCCTGGTGGTATCCGAAGAGACCGGGGCTATATCTATCGCCTTTGACGGTAAATTGTATTATGACCTTTCTTCCGTTGAAATTACCGGAACCCTACAGGAACTATGTGAACACGGGGTGAGACGTGGCGAGGCTGCAAAGACCGGTTCTTCCATGACTGCATCCTTAGACCCAGAAAAGGATGAGATCCTTGGATAGCAGAAAAGTACTCGCCCAAATAGCGGGAAACTGGCCTGCTAAAGTGCTTTCCATCGCCCTGGCGCTTATTCTGTTTATATTCCACCACATGAATACCCTGGAAGAACGGTTCTTTTCGGTTCCTCTCCTGGTGGAGACCACAGGAAACCTGATTCCTGCAAGCGCCTATACGAAGATGATCCGTATCAGTATCCGGGGGGATGCTGCCCGGGTCCGTTCCCTTTTGGAAGAGGACGTTGAGCCCTATATTGACCTTACAGACAAAGAGAAGGGTATCTATAGGGTCCCGGTACAGGTCCGTACTACTGGAACTGCCCTGGGGCTTGAACCTCTGGAAATCAAGGTAGATCCTCTGGAAATATCCATAGTATTGGATACTAAAATAAGTACTTATGTCCCTTTGAAGGCCAATACCCGGGGTCCTTTGCAAAGAGGATACGAATTGGTTTCTTATACCCTGAAGCCATCTCAGGTGGCGCTTGAAGGTCCTGCAGAGGTAATGAAGGGTATTTCGGAACTATCCACTGATTTTATTGATATGGATGGCCGAAACGAGGATTTTTCCATCATGGTCAGTATATTGAACCCCGATCCCCTTGTGGTAATCCAGGGGAATGGGATGACCGAATTTTATGGGTTTATCCGGGAAATCATGGGATTTGAGAATTTTACCAATCTGCCGATCCGGGTAGACCGGCTGCATGAACGGTTTATCGCAGACCTGGAAGCGGGTACCGGCAGTATTCGTCTTGAAGGGAGTCAACGGGCGCTGGAACAGTACAGTCCGCCATCTGCGTTTTTGTATGTGGATGGTTCGGCCATAAGTGAACCAGGGACCTATACCCTACCCGTATTGGTACCGTTGATTCCGAATTTTACCCTTTTACGGAAGGACCCTGAAACGGTTACGGTACAGGTCAGGCTGAGGAACCCTGGAAACTGATGATTATCGGTATCGGCGTGGACGTGGTCCATGCGTATCGGCTGAAACGGTGGCAGACTATCCCCGGCTTATTGGAACGCTATTTTCATCCTGAGGAACTACGTACTGCCCTGTCCAGGGGTAGTGGGGCGACCTTGTCATTGGCGGCCCGGTTTGCGGCTAAGGAAGCCTTTGGTAAAGCCCTGGGTATGGGGCTTTCGGGTATCGTGCTCAAGGATATTATGGTGGTCAACCAGCACAACGGCAGGCCGGAGATACAACTCTTCGGTACCGCGCTTCGGGCATTGGAGCAGAGCGGCGCCCATCGAGTGCATCTCTCCCTTACCCACGAGCAGGACAATGCGGTTGCCATGGTGGTATTGGAAGCTTTTCCTGAGAACCCTGCAGGAGATGACCGGCTTACCCGGTATGGAGCTCATAGCCCTTAGGCCTTTGAGGGGGTGGGTTATTTTTCTGTTTCCTCGAGGATTCCTGGGGTCCTCGTTGGATTGACAGCCGATAAGATGTGGCTTTAACCTAAGATAGAAGAAGGTGAAAATATGGGTATTGTGGCTATTATAGTGGGTGTAGCTGTGGCATCCGCTGCGGTTTCAGTGGTAGGGGTTAGTCTATTCTATAGAAGAAGAGAAGCATACCAAGGGAAAACCTATCAGGCGATGGATCAGTTTTTTACCGATCAAAAAAATTATAATCTAACCTTAAGAATACCTGAAAACGGCAGTATGAAACACCTAAGGGAGCGGATAAACGCCTTTATTGCCTACTTGGATCGGGTGGTATCCCTCATTCAGAACCGGACAAAACACACCGAAGAAAATGCAGAAACCCTGTACAAGCTGATCGATGAAGCCTGTTCCCGGGTTAAGGCTCTGACGGTCCTCATTGAGATGATAGATAAACGTATTCCCGTGCAGGCTGCCAGCATAGGCCAGGTGGCAAAGGTTTTGCAGGATATCCATGCCTACCAGAATACGGCCATCACTACCCAAATAGACCAGATAAGCACCAGTGCATCTCTTTTTACCCAGTTAGAGACGAGTATCCAGAACCTCGACCAGATTATCCAAGATAATGTGACCGGCTATACGAACCTCACTAGTCATGCCGGGGCCGGTAAGGAGGAGATGCTCAAGCTCCAAGAGGTGGTCGATACCCTTACCGTTAAAATTAGTACGGTGTTTGAGGCAAACAAGGTGATTAACCGTATCGCAAGCCAAACTAACCTCCTCGCCATGAACGCAGCTATTGAGGCGGCCCACGCAGGTGAATCAGGCAAGGGCTTTGCCGTGGTAGCCGATGAGATCCGTAACCTCGCGGAAAGTTCGAATAAGCAATCCCGAATCATCACGGACAGTATGAAAAGCCTCAAAGAGTCTATGGAAAACGCGGTGCATACCTCAAGAAACACCAGCCTTTCCTTTGATAACATTTTTACGTCCATCAAAAACATGGATGCCAACCAGAACAACCTGGTAAAGGCGGTCAACAGCCAGAGAGGGAATATGGAAGAGTTGATCCGCCAATTCACCGGCATACAGCAGAGCATTAAAGAGATTAATGAGGGGTCGGGAAACCTTCTGACCCAAAGTAAGACCATTCAGAATGAAGCGGAAAAACTCGCCTCGATTACCCAAGAGGTGAAACAAGCCTCCCAGTCTTTATCTTCAAACCCAGAGGTGGTGGCTCAACTCATGGACGCTGCCATTGATAAGGTAAAGCTCAATCTGGTCAGCGTGAACGAAATCAGCCATGAAGTTTCGGTGTTTAACGTGTCGGAACAGTCCTCTTTCCTTACCCATAAAAATAGCATGAAAGGCCTTATCGTGCTTTGTATAGCGGAGCTGATAAAGAAGGTAAGCGGGGAGCCGCAGTGGCAGGAGATTTTGAAGCGTTCCGGTTTGCCCACAGATTTGCAGCTTACCAGTATCTCTGATGTGGATGATGGGGTTATCCAGGAGGTGCTTAAAAATATCGGTGAAGTATTGCAGCTTTCTCCCCAGCAAATAAGTGAGGCCTTCGGTGATTATTGGGTCAATAACTATGCCTGCAAACATTACAAGGCCTATTATTACGGCATAAACAGCGCCAAAGCCATGATTATGAAGATTGATACCATTCATGAGCAGGTAACCAAGATCATACCCAATGCCCGGCCGCCTCGGTTTGATGTGGAGGAAATTGACGAACATACCCTGAAGGTCCATTACAAATCCCACCGGAAGATGATCGATTTCTATATCGGCTTGGTTAAAGGGGTGGGGAAATTCTTTAAAACCCCTGTGCAGGTTAAGAAGTTGTCAGAAGCATACGTGGAGATCCGATTTGGCTAAAGGATCGGTCCTGCCGGGGAATGGTAAGGGTAAAACAGGTTTCTTGGGCAGTGGAACTCACCCCAATGGACCAGCCGTGGGACTCTGCCACCCATTTGACGACGGCTAAACCAAGCCCCATGCCCTGTTCCTGCCGGGAAGCACTGCCCCGGTAAAAAGTTTCAAAAATATGGGGGAGATCCTTGGGGGCAATCCCCGGACCATTATCGCTGATGCGAATGGTGATAGCCTTTTCCCCGGCCTCTGCGGCAAGCCGGATACGGGTCCCGGCAGGGGTATACCGGATGGCGTTGTTGACCAGATTTTCCAGCGCCCGGATAGTAAGCCGTTCGTCCAAGGGAACCAAGAGGGAAGCGGGCAGATCCAGGGCTACTACTACTCGGTGCTGAAAGAGTTCCGCATCCAAGGCAATACGCCGGGCAAAATTAAGCAAAAAGTCCCGAAGCCCCACCTTTTGTAAGCGGCCATGCCATTCACCGGTATCCATCCGAACCAATTCAATGAGATCCTGAATCATCCCTTCCAGTTGATCCGCTTTGGCAATAATAATATCCGTGGCACTACTCCGGGAAAGGGGATCATCCGTAAGACCGTCTCGAATCGCTTCGGTGTAGCCTCTAATCAAGGCCAAGGGGGTCTTGAGATCGTGGGTAATACCCATAATGAAACGGTAGCGGCGGTTTTCTGCTTCCTTGAGGGCAGCCCGCATGTGATTCAGCGAACTGGTTAGGGAGGTGATTTCATTGCTTCCCCGGACATCTACGGCTAAGTCCAGTTCCCCCGAAGCGATCCGCCGGGTAGCTTCTTCAAGCACCAGAACTGACTTAGTGATGGAACGGGCGATACCTAAGGACATGACAATGGCGAATACCGCCAGGATCACCACGAAGATGATACTGCTTATCAAGGGGAACAGCGGCGGTTTTACAGGTCCGGGGTTTTTGATCGGCCAGCGGATAAGCAGGTACTCATGCCCTTCAAGCCAAAGGGGAGATTCAAAGCTATAGCTATACTGGGTATGTTCTGCCTCAAACAAGGCAACTATGCCGGCGATCGTTTCAAATGAACCGGTTTTGAATTCGGGAATACTGGAATAGAGCACCATAAAATCATCCCGGAAAACCGTGAAATCCCCGTGAGACCGGGATGCAAAACGGGAAATGGCTTCCCAATCCTGCCGGCTAATATGTTCCGCAAGGACCGTATCCTCATAAACCGGAATTTCCGGCTGCTCGTTTCTCTCCTGAAAGGTACGAAGCAAAAGGTGCGAAAGGAGGGTGAGGAAGGGCACCATAATAATACCGGTTATCAACAGATGAAACTGGGTTTGGATTTTCATGTCCCTCTGTCTCCGTTAAACCGGTAGCCCATGCCAAACACGGTTTCTATATACCGAGGATTGGCTGGATCATCTTCTATTTTTTTCCGTAATCGCTGCATATAAACCGCCACCGTGGTAAGGTCTCCATAGGCGTTTTTCCAGACCCCCGCATAGATGGTCTCTGGATTAAGGGGTTTCCCCGCGTGTTCGGTAAGATAGGCAAGGCAGCCGTATTCTTTATTGGATAGGGGGATCCGCAGCTCTGCCTTTTTGAGGATACAAGCTTCATAGTCAAGCACAAAGGGACCAAACCGGAAAAGCCGGCCCGGTTCTTTTTCCTCAAAGCCCCGGAACCGGCGAAATAGGGCCCTCACTCGGGCAACCAAGACCTTGGGAGAAAAAGGCTTGGTTACGAATTCATCGGCCCCTCCTCCCAGGCCGCTTATGAGGTCTTCGTCGCTGTCCCGGGCAGACACAATTAGCACCGGCGTACTGCTGCTACGCCGGTACTGCTGGAGGAATTCAAACCCATCCATGCCCGGAAGGTTGATGTCCAAAATGATAAGCTCCGGTTTCCAGGTTTCCATTAGGGTAAAGCCTTCTTCCGCACTTTTTACAGCCCGGATTTCAAACCCTTCCTTGTGGAGATACAACGCAATGAGATCGGCTAGTTCGATAACATCTTCAATGATGAGGATCTTTCCCTGCATATCCTTAAAAGCACTATAGGCTATCCCTGTGTTTTCTGCAACAGGACAAGCTGTGTACAATGATAATGCGCGATGATAGTGCTTAGATTGCAAGCGGTCCTACGCTGATCCGCAGGCAAGGGAACGAACCCAATGAGAGGGTATTCGGTAAATACGTGCGGGTCCTGCGGGACTATCTACTGAACATATTAGGAATCGTAAGGGCCATACCGGGAAAAATCAGGTGGGGGTTGTCAGGGTTGATCATACGGTCTTTATTAGCTTCATATACGATCCTCCACAACTGAACATCTCCATAAAAGCGATCCGCAATACTCCAGTAACTGTCCCCAGCCTTTACGGTATACTCCTGCACCGCCGGAACCGTTCCTAAAATACCCGGAATCGCCGGTCCAGGAACCGGACGGGACTCTACAGATACCAGTCTTGAAACCACTGGTTCAGGCTCCTTTTCCTTGATTTGTACCGATACTTCTATTGGTTCAAGGCTGGCTACAGGAGCCGGTATAGAGAGAGGGGGTATATCAAGCGCCATACCGGGAAAAAGCAGGTGGGGATTATCAGGGTCAGTCATGATAGGTTTATTTGTTTCATATAAAAGCTTCCATTGCTCAGAATCCCCGTAAATTTGACTGGCAATAGTCCAGTAACTATCTCCAGGTTTTACTATATACGAGCCAGTGGAGGGAGGTTCTGTGTTCACGGGCACTAGGCTCATCGGCTCAACCGGCTTCTCTAGAATTGGAGTTATCCGATTCAGCGGTTCGGTGGATGGGATGAACTTTGGATATGTTTCCCCTACCTTACGGACACCTTCCGCTTCCTTGGCCTTAAGAGCTGCTAAGAGGGATTCGATTTCTGCTACAGCCGCTACCGTGGCTTGAGAGCTACTTACCGTATCTTGCCAGTTCTGTGCAGTCTTTGCTTTAACCGCGGTGTTGTATGCCGTAGCCGCTTTGGTATAGGGGACGGGAAATTGAGTCTTCGCTCCCTTCCCTGTGGCCCAGTCAAGCCGTTCCTTGGCTCGGACGAGCGCGTCTTCTGCTTCTTTGGCCTGAAGATCTGCTAGGAGGGATTCGATTTCTGCCACAGCCGCTACCGTGGCTTGAGAGCTACTTACCGTATTTTGCCAGTTCTGTGCAGTCTTTGCCTTAACCGCGGTGTTGTATGCGGTCATTGCCTTAGTATAGGGGGCGGGAAATTGGGTCTTCGCTCCTATCCCTGTGGCCCAGTCAAGTCGTTCCTTGGCTCGGGCGAGCGCGTCCTCCGCTTCCTTAGCCGCCACATGAACGACTGTATCCCCTTCCTTAGCTTGGAGAACTGCCAGGAGGGATTCGATTTCTGCCACAGCCGCTACCGTGGTTTGAGAGCTGCTTACCGTATTTTGCCAGTTCCGTGCGGTTTTTGCCTTAACCGCGGTGTTGTATGCCGTAGCCGCCTTGGTATAGGGGGCGGGAAATTGGGTCTTCGCTCCAACCCCTGTGGCCCAGTCAAGCCGTTCCTTGGCTCGAGCGAGCGCGTCTTCTGCTTCCTTGGCCTGGAAAGCTGCTAAAAGGGATTCGATTTCTGCTACAGCCGCTACCGTGGCTTGGGAACTACTTACCGTATTTTGCCAGTTCTGTGCAGTCTTTGCCTTAACCGCGGTGTTGTATGCCGTAGCCGCCTTGGTATAGGGGGCGGGGAATTGGGTCTTCGCTCCCTTCCCTGTGGCCCAGTCAAGTCGTTCTTTGGCTCGAGTGAGCGCGTCTTCTGCTTCTTTGGCCTGGAGAGCTGCTAAGAGGGATTCGATTTCTGCCACAGCCGCTACCGTGGCTTGAGAACTGCTTACCGTATCTTGCCAGTTCTGTGCGGTTTTCGCCTTAACCGCGGTGTTGTATGCCGCAGCCGCCTTGGTATAGGGGGCGGGAAATTGGGTCTTCGCTCCCTTCCCTGTAGCCCAGTCAAGCCGTTCTTTGGCTCGGGCGAGCGCGTCTTCTGCTTCTTTGGCCTGGGTAAGCCCTGGGTTTTCCTGGTCTTCTGGGTTTACTGGAACTGGCGTGGACGGCAATGGCTTAGACTCCAGAGAAGGAACAACCGCGCTTGGTAGGGCTGCAACCGATTCAGCGGGGACAACTAGAACCGGCTGAGCTGCTACCAGGGATGAATCAGCATTTGTAAGTGGAGGAGGTTCTGCTGCCGGGGGATTTGCGGAAACTACCGGCTCCTGAGGTTTGGATTCGGATGAGAAGTCCCACCATTCATATACTGTGTTGCAGCCTCCGGCAAGCAAAAGAACCATCGTACCAGTTAATGCCTTGATAATCCCTCTTTTCATATCTCACCCTTTAGATATGCACTATGCTGCCTTCTTGGTTCTTAGTATTTCATAGTCACCAAGAAGTTAAACTTCAGGAGATCCGAAACATCCGCACCCAAACCCGATACCATTATCAACAGATCCGCTGCGATATTCCTGTTGAAATAAAAGGTCAAGCCCGCCCCGAGATTCGTGGAAGGTAAGGTCAAGGTCTTGCTCGCGGTAGTCTTCTGCTTGGCAGAATCCTCCGGATCAGGAGCGACCTCGGTTCTATCTTCATATTTAAGCACATTGATACCTATACCCATATTAACGAAAAAATGCTCCGGAATCAACTTGAAAGTCAATCCCAAGCCCAGTTTGGGAAGCACCGAAAAAAGCTGGATGTTGTTTTCCACTGGGTCACTATTCTCCTCATCCGGTGTTTCCGGGTTAGTGGTAAGTGCCGAATCCTTGAAGATATTAAAGTCGACGTTTATCCCAAAGGTTAAACCCACGGTTATGCGGTCACCCATATCCCCACGGAACCTAAACGCAGGGACTATATGGTTCGTAAGATAAAATTTAGTGATCTCCTTATGCTCCTGTCGTGACTCCGAATCCGTAGGGGTCTTCTGATCTAACAAATTCGTATCGACCGTTTCAAATAATACCGACTTCTTATTATTCGAATACAGCCGAAACGCCATGTCATAGTCTAGGCTCAACTCGGTTTGGATCCTGGGGTCTTGGGTAAAATCAAAGCCCAAAGAAAGGCCCGCCGAAGGCTCCAGGAAGTCCCCCAGGACATCCTGGTTGTTGATGATGATATACTTAAGCTCTGTTTCATCAGGCTGGGCGTCACTCACCGCATCGAAAATAAAGGAAGTCTCAGGATTATTCCGGCTGTATTGATGAATATCAAGCCCGGCCCGCAGGGATGGCTTAATCAGGAACGAACCCGCGTCGATCTTTCCCCCAAATTCCAGGTAAGGCCTTAACCCGCTTATGAATTCCTCGGTAATCTGCATCCGGCTGGACATGCCTTTGGGATTACTTACCAGGATGTCGTGGGTGAAGGGATGATAAACCAGTTCATCATACTGGCGATCATAGTCAGGATTATAGGTTCCTTCTAAGTACTGGGAAAATCCCAGTTTCAAACCGAGATTCCCGAATCCCAGCAACAGGCTGAGGTCGTTTCTGCTTATTACCGTTCCCGGAACCGGGTTTCCATCCGAGTCCACAATGCCATGGGTCGTCTGTATATCGCTTTCACCGTCCTCCAACTCAGTGGTTATCTCCGTGTCCCGTTTCAGCACGCTGTCAGTACCCTGGTTAGTAAGCCGGCGGTATAGATCGTCAATGAGGCTTCCTCCATAACAGATCCCTATATAGAGGGATCCGAGATTCCGGGCATAACCCAGATTAAGCCCGTTACCGTCTATTCCCAGATACCCCATAAAATTATCAATCTGCACATTCCGGAACATGTTTACCGACATAAAATTATCGATATCATTGGTAAGGGCTCCCAAGGTAGCCTTAGCGGTTCCCGATTCCGGTGTATACCAGGGAGTAGGGATGTCCTCACCCTGTACCGTGGGAATCCCTACAAACCCTAACACCACTGCCACCATTAGACCTTTCCCAAGGCATTTCAACTGCCAATACGATGTTTTCATACGAAACTTCTGACACTCCTTTGTATAAAATTATTGCTTCTCCCCTGCTATGGGAAAGAAATACCTCATTCCGGGCCCGAGCTAGAACCCAATATGCACGCCCAAGGATACACCCAAGCCGCTTAATGCGAAACTGCGGGTAAACTCCTGGCTCTGGGTGGACACACCCAGGTCAAACTGCAATATCCGCAGATTCAGTATCAGACCAAGCTGATGTTTCCATAATAACTCTTCATACCCGGAACTAAGGCTCACCTGCAACAGCCGCCAGATATGGATCTGCCCCTCAATCCCCGCGTTAAAACAGGGGAGGTCTCCATAGGGGGTAAACAAGGATATTCCCCCGTGGGGGCGCAAGACCAAGAAGTTCCCTATAAGCTTAATTCGGCTATACAGATCAAATCGGAGGGGCCGGGATACATAGAAAACCCCCCGAGAAAAGGTAAGCTCCGGATCCCCTATATGGAGTATATCATCAACCTTGCCCTCCTTGAGCAGATCTAACAAAGACATCTCCGAACCTTGGTCATTAAACCCAAAATCCGCCTTCATCTGGGCCTGATAGGTTAAACGGGAAAGTGCCACGGGAATATGGCTCACCAGGATACCTGCATCCAGGATTGAAGCTAAGGGATATTCGGCTCCCAGGGTAAGGTCAAAACCCAAGGCCCCTGAATCCAGGACTTTCGAAAAACCGTCTATATCAACACTGAAGGCCCCTACGTCCCCTGTACCGGTACCCAGCTTCACCGGACTATATATATCCAACACCACATTCCCGGTGATGCTCATCGTGTCTTCAGCGGTTTTAACGGTCAAGGCCATCTTCTTGGGTTTCGGGATGTAGACTAGGGGCAGGAATACGGCAGGGCTTATGCGAAGGCGCAGTTTTCCCAACTGAGTCTCCAGATTCATCCCTGTATCCGCAAAGAGGCTGCCTCCAAAGGCAAACTCTGCCTTGGAATACCGGCTCGTATTCCCATCGCTCAAGAGCTGAAAGAGCTGTTTAGAGATGTTCCCATAAAACATTCCCTCTATTCCGGCAAAGAGTCCGATAGAAAAACGTTCTCCGCTTACGTTGAAGAAGGTTTTGGCGGCCACATCCGATACCAGGTTAAAATCATAGCTCCCCATGGCGTTGAAATCAATGTGGATGATATGTTCGTCATTAAAGAAATCCCCATAGCTCAGGTAGTTATTGGCGAATCCTGCTGCGACCGTAAAGCCTGCCTCCACATACCTTCGGGGCTTCTCAGCCCAGAGGTATCCAAGACCGAGGACTATAAGCACTAAACTGATACTCTTTTTCATGCTTCTTCCTTATAAGCTGATTTCCTGGGTGATAGAACCGTCCAGGCGTATCGAAAGTGTAAGGCCAAAAGGATTATCGCTCACAGTACGTTTAATATTCAGTTCCTTGCCTTCGGGGATGCTTATATCAAAGGCAGGGCTAAAGGGCCAGGTTTCGCGGAGGTCCTCTTGGGTAAGCTCCAGTTGGGAGGTTCCCTGTAAACTCAGGATTTCTAATGGGTCCCCCTTATTTTCCTGGATGATCTTATTGGCATAGAGCTTTATCTCTCCGTCAAGACCAAGCCTATTATCCACTACCATATCCAGCCGGATCCCTTTGATGAAGTCAAAGACCTGACTGCTGGCACCGGCCTGGTCCCTCCCCAAAAGATCCGCCTCCCCAAAATCGGGCATCGAAAAACCCTCCATATCCTCCGCAAGATTAATAGAATCCACCACAGTAAAGTCCAGGGGAAGCATAAAGGCGATGGCCGCTTCAAAGGTAATGGCATCCTCCTGTAACATGGCGGGAGTTATGATATACCGGTCTATGGTGATGCTATACTCAAACCCCAGGGCCTCAGGGTAGGTGTTAAATACCGAGGCTAATTCTCCAGAGCTAGAGCAGGGGAAGCGTGTAATACCTGTCTTTGGCGCATAACTTTGTCCCGAAGGATTTATAACCGGAAGGGAGACCGCGGATATCGGTCCTTCGTGTAAGTCGGTGTTCGGGGTTTCCCCTGCCACGGCAGCAAGGTTCATACCAATGTTTTCATCTTCAAACCACGGTCCAGGCCCGTTCACGTACACATAGAGGGGAATCGTTTTAAACTGGAGTTTCCCCTTAAAAAGAGACTCCTTTAAGGTGCTGAGATCAATGGGTTTCTCTCCCTGCTGAGTATCAGGATACGAACCCTCAAGGTCTGCCCCAATATCCCCGCTGAGATCCAGTTCCACCTGGGTCCAGTTGAATATGAAGCCCGGGGTAATCCCAATATCGTTGGTATCCACAATCTCTCTAAAGATCATGATAATATTGATGTCAATCGTTATTATCCCCTCGTTCTGCGTAAGGGTAAAAGCATCACCGGTAAAGGTCATCGCCGGGCCGAATCTAACTTCCCCCTTTTCTTTAGTCTTGGTAAGATCTAGGTTTAAGGCTGTGGATACCACTTGAATAGCGTCCGGTATGGTACTACTACCTTTACAAACCAGGGTCAACCCGGAGTTCCTTCCTTGTATCTCCTTAATCTTCTCATGTTCAATAGTAATCGTCCCCTTGAGCGGTATCTCTATAGGAGTAGGAAGCGTCACAGGCAGGGAAGGCAGGTTAGACGGTAAATATTGTTTAAAATTCACCGTCTTGGGAAGCCCGGTAAGATCATCTGAGCCTACTTGGAGGGTGTTTTTATACTCCCCCAAGGCAATCTCCTGTTTGAGGAGGGTCTGATACCAGAGAAACTTCCGATCTTGGGGCGCCTCAGGATCCGTATAATCATAGAGCTGCGTAAGGCCGATGCTTGAGGCGTCAATATCCAGGGCCTTTTTAAGCTCCTCGCCGAGGGAATTCTCCCCTTTCAAGGGATCTCCCAAAGGCAGGCGTATGGTGGGGTCTGTCGTAATCACTACCTTTTCAGGTATCTGTTCCAACGGAGATGTACAGGAGATTATCCCCGCACCAACCAGCGCCAACCATAACCACCCTATTTTCTTTTTCATACCCTACTCTCTTTAAAAACCAACTCATACCCAAGATGATCCATCTTTCCACAAGGATCGTCTACCCTTAAAGACATTTCAACCTGCAACCCGGGAATTTGATGAAAAAATCAGGCTTTAGACCGGTTTTTCTTCGTTTTTTTCATCGGGCCATAGATCCACACTGACAGACCTGTGAAAAAAAATCCTGATTTTTATAGTACAGAGCACGGTTTCACTCGTCAAGAGGAGCATGAAACGGCGGAGGTAGACCCCTATACCAAAACGGGGGGGGGGGGGGGGGGGGGTAAAAAAAATTAAAAACCGTTCCGGCCAAAAAACCAAAACCACTGTATAAAAAATTATACTTTTTTATACCGTGTTTTGGTTTTGTGGGTCGGACCGGTTTTTTATTTGTTATCCCCCCCCCCCCCCCCCCCCCGTTTTGGTATAGGGGTCTACCTCCGCCGTTTCATGCTCCTC
>JAIRLU010000160.1 GCA_031259215.1 Treponema sp.
GGTTTTCAGTAGGGCGGGGCCTAAGACGAGGGCGGTTCAGGGGCGAATTCGGGAACAACTTCGCTTTCAGAATGGGAGGCTTCGGCCGCGGCACGGGCAGCCTCGGGATTAGTTCTACACAACTCGCTGAATCGATTCATGTCGTCCCATAGGGCAAGAATCTCTTTCTCATGTTCCTCTACAGCTTTTTCATATTCTTCTTCACTGTCAAAGGCCTCATAAATAGGGTCTCCATCCAAGGTATATTTATTCTTTTCCTTCATATCTACCGCTCCATCCATATTTCTCTCTAAAACGATCTAACCGCTCTTTTACCGAACACCCTTTTAACCCGTCAACAAACCTGACAAGCCCGGTGAATACTTCCCTAGTTTCTAATCGCTGCCCCTCTCCTATGGCCATAAAACACCGAACATTATGCTGTTTTTTATCGGAATTTGTTCAAAAACTTCAGTTTTTGAACAACTCTATTGTATCTCCCACCCATAACGCTCTCTTATGTTTTCTATCCTCCCCCTTTAAGGAAGTCCATTGAGGCTTTTGATAAAACGGATAAATGCTGCTTTTTCTTCATCGGTTTCTAACTTTAACCTAGTTCCGGTACCGATTGCTATCGAATAGACCTTACCATCAAGCAAAATTACCTTCATTATTGCTAGGGATTCATAACGACACATAATCGCCATATCCGCACCGGAAAATCCTGAATTATTTGGATTACTGTGCAGATAGAAACTGTTACGAAATAATATTGACAAGTAAAGAAATAGACACTATAATGATTTTCGTGGATAACATAAACGTATTAGCAATACAAACACGGATTGAGGCGGTATTGCCGACACTGAACGAGTATCAAAGGCGACGATATTTATCCGCTGAAGCAAAAACACTAAGGTATGGCGGAATAAGCCTCATAAGCCGAATTTCGGGAATGTCCCGGCAAACACTACTATATATGGACTTGGATAATAAAGTTGACCTGGTTTGCTTTGATTATGACAATCAATTTTTTTCTTTACTGGAAAGGATCGGGGAGATTGTAGAAGTTGGATAATAATTTAAAGGAAAAAATTGTATATGAAATTTCTCGGATAAATAATCTTTTTGATAGCGGAAAGCCATTGTTTGGTTTATGTAAACTAAAAGAACCCGATTTTATAGAATCATCTGCCGCCGCATTGCTTTTACATTCATTTTATAATGGAATTGAAAGTATAGTATTAATGATCTTAAAAAATATTGAAGAAGACATTCCAAATAGTTTTCAATGGCATAAAGAATTGTTTGAGAAAACATTTGAGATAACTGATAAAAGAACAATAATATTTAGAAGGAATACGTGGAATATTTAACGTTTAGACATTTTATTTGGCACGCATACGGTTCGGAATTGATTGGAAACGTCTAAAGCCGTTAATAAATGGTGCTGAAGAAATGTGGAAAATAATTGAAATGCCCCCAACTGCACATACCAAGTCTGTATACGTTCTGCCGCTAAAGCCCCTCGGCCCACTGTTCGGCTAGATCATTGCGCCACGCTTCATTCCCACGCCGTACTCCACCATATTGTAAGCCGCCGCAATGCTGCGCATTGCTTTATGGGCTGCCGGCCGGAACGGTAGAACGTACCCTTTTAATCGCTACAGCGCCCTTTCATTGGAAAAACAGGCTCAACAAACAGCTTACCACATAGCTCACCATACCGCCAAACACCCCGATCCACCCATATAAGGTAATCTTCCTAAAGTACTTGTCTGCAAATCGGTAGAACAGGGCTTCTACTTCTCGGGGATGCATGGCATTTACTTCCCGTTCCACCACCCGTTGTACGTCCAAGGCAGTAATCACGGCACTAAAGTGGCGCTCACCAGCGTCCAGGGCAGCAGGAATAAGATAGGTTTTGTAGAAAGCCTCTTTCGTTGCCGAGGTCAGCCTAGTGTTTACCTGTCCCATCAACCCTTTGAGTGCAGGGGTAAGCACTGCACCCAGGGCTTCCCAATCCGCTACGTGAAAAAAGGCAGCGAGGTCTTGGTGCAGCAGTTGGGGATGATAAAAATCAGGAGTAGCGCTGAGGGTCTCCAGGATAGTCAACAAGAAGGAGGACAGCCATGCCCTGAACTCGTGGTCTTGTTTTGCCCTCGTGATAAGGAGCCGCAAGACCTGTTCCACATCAATGCCTTGCAGAAGCTCATCAATTCCAGTTTCCTTCGCGGTACTCAGCATGATGGTATGCACCAGGTTCAAGCCGGCAGCGGCCACTTCAGGGCTTGCAAGACGAGGTTTGACCTGCCGTATCGCTGCATCCAGGAGGGGTGCTCCGACGTCCAACAGATCCTGCAGAGTCTTGATATTCATAAGGGTCAGCAGGGATTGGAGGGGCATCCGGGCGTACTGGGTAACCATAATCGTAAGGCCGTGATGGATGAGGCTCTGGGTATGGGGGGAATCTAACACCGCGGTAAGAGCCTGCTTAATGGTCTTAGTATCCAGGGATTGCTCGGTAAAGCCCAAGTCGGAAAGCTTGTTTTCCAACAGGGTTCCGGCTAGGGCCTGGATACGACCCTGCTTTTGGTTCAGGAACAAGGGCAGTTCCTGATCAATAAGCCGGTCTACAATAGGATCCACCTGTCCCCGCCCAAGGGCAGCCAAACCGGTCATTTCCGCTTTAATACTATGCTTGATCTCTGCTTTTTGAGCGGTAATCTCCCGGGAGATCATAGTAATAAGAAGGGTACTGTTTCGAGTAAGGTACTCGACCAGGATACCGTTAAAAACCTCCTTCAAGGCCGTATCCGGATTGAGGGTTTCCTGCTGCAGGGTATGGAGGATTACCTCAATCCCGGTACTTAAAAGACCTTCTACGGGCTTTACCAGAGCCGTCCCTATATCCCGGACAAGCTCAGTGCCTATCAGGTCTTCCAGGCTGGTTTTTGCGGTAAATTCGCTCAACTGCTCATGTCTTTCTTCAGCCCGGGAGAGCAGGGAACAGAGGGTTTGAGTACTCAGATTCTGGGCGGACTTTTCAAGAAAATCCTTCAGGTACGGGTCTACCAGAGGAAACAGGAGGCTTATCCCCCGGCCCAAAGACTTCCCGGCACATGCTTTGATGAGAAACGGGTGAACGATCAGGGCCAAATCCTGGTCCTCCAGGGCGCTCATAATCCTATCCCGTAAGAGGAACAGCAGGGAGCCTTTCAGGTTCCCGGAATGTACCCATTCTCCGATGGCCTGAGCAACAGCCTTCGCCATATCCTCCCTGTGCTCAGGGATATAGCTTTTGAGGGAAGTAATGATACGATCCGGGAGGGTTTCCTTGAGGGAAGGGTCCGCAAAGACCCGCTGAATGACCGCATAATCAGCAGCAGACACCCACGCATTGGCCTTATCCTGTATATCCCTTCGATGCTGGTTAAAATAGCTTTGTAAGGCCCCTTCATTGAGGGTCCGATACTGAACAAACTGGGCAATGTGCTTGGCAAATTCGGGTTTCTTCGCGACCACCACCCCCACAAAAGGAGAGCAGTTGGGGAGGGTCTTCCGAGGTCCGTAGGGTTTGAACAGCATCTTTATGGCTATCCAATTGGTGCCCATGCCGACTAGGGAAAACACCCCGCCGTACGCGAGGAACAGCCACCACGAGAACTCCCGGGGTACGCCCAAGCGGAAACTTATCCATACCGAAAGCACCCCGGCCAAGGCCCCCAAAATCGCTCCCAGGGTATTGATGGGTTTCAGTTCAGAACCCATAAAGTCCTGCACCATGTGGTTTATCTCAGCAGGGCTTGATTTTTTTAATTCTGCATTGACCAAGGCCGCTACATTTCCCGTTAAAAGCGTATCCAAGTGCTGATTAAGGACCTGCTGGATCCCTTCTGAAAGGCGCTCATATACCTTGTCTTTTTGCAGCCTCTGGTAAATCTCATTAAGCGGCCGGTGTTTGTGTTTATGCCACAGGGCTTCCCAGTTGAAGGGGAAGCTCTGGAAGGCTTTCCCTGGTACCAGACGGCCTATTTTCCAAGCCTTTATGCTCGGCCATAGATTCGCCAGGGTCCGGTGTACGGCCTTTGTTTCTATATGCAGGGGGATAGCTTCAGGGGTGAAGCTCGCCCCCAGCGGCTTCTTCGCAAGCCGGGGAATTACCCGGTTCATACCTGCACGGATATCTGCTTTACATTTGTCGGTGTAGAAGTAGGTCTTTTTTACGGCAGCCCAGAGCCGTTTCAGCAGGCTGGTTTTGAGCATACGCAGGTTGACCGTACCGTAGCTGCGGATCCTGCGATGCAAAAAGCCTTCCAAGACCTGGGAATCCTTACCCGCCTGTTCCTTGAGGCTCTTCGTGATGATGGACGCCATGATTTCCGGGGTAATGAGCTTTTGGGCTTCCAGCTTCCCTAGAATTTCCCCGATGCTATAGGTTTCGATATACCCAATCAATGCTGCAGCCAGTTTTTCTCCTGCCCTATCCCCGTACTGGTGTACCGCTGCTACCAGCTTATCAATAAGATGAAAGGTCCGGGCGCTATTTTGAATAAACAGATCTTTGAAAAACTTGAACATACTCCCAAGAGGGGTTGCGGCTAATTCCTGGTCGATGGTGGTGTTGATGATGCCTTCAATTTCCGCTTCAGTCTCCCGAATAAAATCAGCAATCTGGTCAATAAGAGGAGGGAGGCGCTCCTCAATGAACTGCAAGATTCCGGTTTTAACCTCAAGGCTGAGCACCTCATCCAGTTTTAGAGGAATGGCCTTGGCATCTTGGAGCACTGCCTTGGTAATGTCCAGAAGCAGGCCCTGCCCTTCTTGGGAGGTACTGAAGGCGATAAACCGGCGGATAAGTTCTTGCGAGAGGGTTTCCCGCTCCTGAACCAGCGAAACAAAATCCCCAAACCGCATCTGTCCCAAGGCTGCTTCCAGAGCCTTAATCAGCGCATCCAGGTCTATTGCGGCAAGCAAGGCGTCATAGGCCTTGTCCAGATCCGTATCAAACCGGGAAAAATCCCCTTTCCCCATGACCACTCCCAGATTATCCGTAAACTGGGCGATGGCCTCCTTAGGCACCACATCATGAAGCCTGTGGAGTAACAAAAACCGATGGAGCCCTTGTTTTATCTCCCCTTCAAAGAACCCGGCCCTCCCCAGGGCCGCGGTTGCCTGGTCAAGCATATACCGGTACTGTTCTTCCGAAAGGATCTGATCAAGCCGCTGCTCCGAAAGGACTTGGTACACCTGGTCCCGTACCGGAGGCTCTGCTTCCCGGACCAGGGCAATCAGGTGGGAGAGGCTTTTTTCTATATCCGGCACTGCCTCAAGCCGAACCGTCCCTGAATTGGCGGGCAGGTCCTTTCGTAGGATATCCTCAATCCAGCCATGCAGAGCCGCAGTAAAGGCCGGGGATCCGCATTCCCGTGCCAAGGTCTGGTGATTAACCAGATCCGCTTCCACCAGAACAGACATGTTCTCGATAAACCCCTCATACTGTTCCTCGATAACCCCACCCCATCGTCCCAAAAACTTTTTGAAGAGCATACTGACGGCAATGGCATTGGTAAGCCAGCCCACTGCTGCGCCCCCTATGAGCGCAATGCCCAGGTCCATCCATAGTCTCGCATCCATCGGTCCCTCCTTTCCCCGCTGCAGGGACAGGTACAACTTGCAGCCGGGGATTGCCCTTTCGGCCTCATATATAACGTGAGTGTGTGCCCTATGGTATGCCCAAATGGGTTACTGCGTCCAGGGCGTCTGCATGGGTTCCTTTTCCATACAGACATCGTATTTTCTTTTGTAACAGGAGCCACATTCGTATATACATGAAATCAGGAAGAATTTAACCACAAACCACACGAACCAACACGAACGGCATAGGGAAACCTTCATGGGTTGTTTTTCTGGTTAGTGCACCGTGAGCGGTTTATCCAAAAGATACCGTACATGCAGGTAAAAGCCCCCTCTTGCAGCAGCAAAGGTTCGTGCTGTTTGGGTGGTTCGTGTCTGTTCGTGGCTACATGCTCCTGTATGTGCCCTGGCCGGCTGATAAAAAAGCCTTGACAAACCTCTGTACAGGGCCATACACCTCCTTTTAAAAGTGCAATAACCTTCAAAAAGGAGCGTTGCTGTACAAAAATGAAAAAGCAGTCCCCTTCGACACGCAAGCCCCCCAGCCGCTGCGAATTTCGTCTATACCCCCCTACACACACTACCCGGCCCTGAATACACGAGGGCTGCTTCTTACGCTGCAAAGAGGGATACCCATTACGCACCCAAGCCGGACAGAGCGCCCTGCAAAGCCCGGGTTGTTTCCGGGGGTGCTGCGGGGTTTCCTGCGAAGTCTCAGAGGTTTCCCACGCACGGGGATTAGAGGTAAGCACCGATACGGCGGTGATAAAGGAATTAAAAAAAAGAGGCAAAGATAGAGTACGTGAACAAAGACTATCTTGAATTCCATAAAAAGGTCCCTATTCGCCTTGAAATGGACGAAATGGGGAGTTTTTATCACGATAAGGGGCATCACATCTGGCTATGGTGGGCCATTGACCACGAGAGAGGTAAGGCAATCGCTTTTTGGTTTGGGAGGAGGGAACATAAGAATTGTGATAAACTGATGGAATTGTTTGAGCCGCTTACCATAGGGAAGGTGTATACGGATGGTAGCTATGGGTAGTATGAGGGTTTTTCGCCAGAGGTATTGGTTGTAACAAAGAAGAACCCGCAAAAGATAGAAAGGAACCATCTCTCGTTGAGGACGTGGTGTGTGCGGTTAGTGAGAAAAGGCATAGGGTTCTCGAAGGCAGAATAGATGCACCAGATCGTTGTTGCCTTGACAATAAATGTCTGGTTTTTGGGGAGCGTGTGTTTGATCCAATAGAGTTGTTCGGAAACCACAGTTTCCTAACAACTTCCGCTTAAAAACGATAAAAAACGTGGATTTTATTAAAAAATCCACGTTTTTTGGAGACTTGTTCGAGAACCAACCGGGTTCTCGAACAAGTCCAATACTTTTAGAACATTACCCCTTTTCTATGCCCTGTCTTTTTCGCATTGCACCTTTGATTTGGCCCGTCCTTAAGAAGTAATAGGATCTCTCGTGAATTACCTATCCTGAAAAGCAGCTTGACAGAACTATGCCAAACCCTAATACTTCTCCTAGAAGTTTTATATGTATGAGACGTTTCAGCCTATAGGGTGTACGGTACGGACGGACTGGCCTGCACTACCGAAAGGAATACCGTATGATTCAAGCCCCGTTTTCCCGAGCTAAGTACCAGGGCATAAACGTACTCGTCATGGGCCTTGGGCTTCATGGAGGTGGACTGGAGACAGTCTGTTACCTTGCTCGTCACGGGGCAGGGATCACCGTTACGGATCTTCGGGACGAGCAAACTTTGGCCCCTTCCCTAGCATCACTTCAGAGCCTCCGGTCTATCCGGTATGTACTGGGGCGTCACGACCCAGAGGATTTTAAAAAAGCCGATATGGTGATAAAAAATCCCGGGGTCAGACCGGATTCTCCCTACCTAGCCATGAGTCGACGTATTGAAACAGACATTTCCCTTTTTCTCGTCCATTCCCCTGCCCGGCTTATAGTGGTTACCGGTTCCAAGGGTAAATCCAGTACCGCCTCAGCCATCCACTGGGTGCTCAAGGCAGCCCAAATCCAGGGCTTGCTTCCTGGACAAGTCTACTTGGGGGGTAATATTGGCCTATCACCCCTGGCCTTTTTGGATGCACTCCGTGCTGAAGATACGGTGGTGCTGGAACTCTCAAGCTGGCAGATCGGGGACCTCAAAGGCCGGGTACAGGAAGGGTCCTTGGATGCCACAGGAAAGCCCCAGGCCCTCCTCAAACCTCGGGCCGCGGTATTTACCTCCCTGTTGCCGGATCATCTGGATCGCTATGGTACTATGGAAGCCTATATAGGGGATAAGCGGATCCTCTATCAAGGACAAGATTCCCAAGACCTGACCGTCGCCCCTGATGATCCCTGGGGTAGGAGCTTCCTCGCCGAAACCCTGGGTAGGCCCTTGGTGTATGCAGAACAGCCTCTCCCAGATGATCATGCCGGCGGCTGGCTCACCGATCCCCAAGGCCCGGGCCTTGCCCGGCTGGAAGGGGCTTCAAATATGCCGGTTGAAGTGGTTCCTGCACAGCTTCTCGTACCGGGGTATCATCAGAAAAAAAACCTCCTTGCTGCGGCTCTGGCCCTCTTGGACCTGGGGTTTCCCCCGGGGTTTATTCGGGACGCCTTGGGGAACTTCCCGGGGATTGAACACCGGCTGGAATTGTTTCATGAAACAGGGGGGATTCGTTTCTATAACGATACTACGGCTACCATCCCTGATGCTACGGCAGCAGCGATGAAGGCCTTTAATACGCCGGTGGTCCTGGTAACCGGAGGAACCGATAAAAAGCTGGACTTTACCCCCCTTATCAAGGCAGCGGTACAGGCTAAGGCAGTGATCCTGCTCGCAGGAACCGGTAGCGATAGGCTGAAACCCCTGCTGGATAGGGCAGGTTGTTCCTATCACGGACCTTTTGACTCGGTGGATCCTGCGGTTAGCGCCAGTTTGGAAGTTGCCCGGCCCGGGGATGGGGTCGTTTTTTCTCCTGGGTGTGCTTCCTTTGATATGTTCTTAAACGAGTTTGACCGAGGTTGCCAATGGAAGGAGGCGGTACGCCGCCTTACACGAAAGGAGATATAAATGGATAGGGAACTGCTCTGGACCCGGGCTCGTATCATAAGACAAATCCGGAGGTTTTTTGACGGCCGCGGGTACCTTGAGGTGGATACGCCCCTTTTGGCTCCGAACCTCATCCCTGAATCTTGCCTGGAAGTCTTTGAAACCGCGTATCTCCCTCCACTTTTGAGCAAATCGAGGCAAGCCAAGCCCTATTGGCTCATTCCTTCTCCAGAAATCTGGATGAAACGACTCATCGCCGACCACGGGGTATCCCTGTACCAGATCTGCAAGTGTTTCCGTAACGGTGAATCCTTGGGGCGTCTGCATAGCCCGGAGTTTACCCTACTGGAATACTATACTATGGATGGGGATTATGGAGATTCTCTCCGCGTAACCGAGGACTTGTTTCAGGTTCTCCGCCACGAGCTTACTGAAGGTGCTCCAGGGACTTCAGCCCTGAGATCCCCGTTTCTGCGGATTTCCATGGAAGAAGCCTTTTCCCGCTGGGCAGGATTTAGCCTTTTTGACGCGGTTGAACAGGGAACCTTGGAAGGGGAAGCCCGGGGGCTTGGCCTCGAACCGTCTCCCGACATGGACCTGGGGGACCTCTATAATCTCATCTTTGTCCATGCAGTGGAACCTCAGCTTCCTCAAGACAAACCAGTGGCGCTGATAGATTACCCGGCTTTTGTCCCCTGCCTAGCCAAGAAACACCCCCTGGGAAAGACAGTGGAACGGTGGGAACTCTATGTGCAGGGGATAGAGCTAGCCAACTGTTATTCCGAAGAAGGGGATCCTCAACAGGTACAGGGGTATTTTACCGCAGAAGGGGCCCGCAAAGCCCAGACCGCTCTCGTTCCCCATAGGATTGATGAGGATTACTGGAAAGTTTTTCTGCCTCGCCAGGGTAAGCCCTTCCCTCCTTGTTCTGGAGTAGCCCTTGGTCTGGATCGGCTCATTATGGTCCTCACCGGCAGATCAAGCATTGACGGGGTCCTTCCTTTCCCTATGGAACCTCTCGCTTGATACCTCTTCCGCTATGGGTTTGCATCATCCGTTCGTACAAGGCATCCCCGACGCATTGTCTGGCATATTTACACCAACGGATACATTGCTGGGTATCGTTGTAGGCGATGAATCCGCAATGCTCGCAGGCTGCATGGGTATCAATGGAGAAAAGGTCAATCTCACCACCGCATTGCGGACAGATCTTGGTGGTCAAGGTAGGTGTGCCGCTGAGGTGCTCTGCACCGGGACATCGATTCATAGTAGGGTACCCCGCTTCGTTTTGTAGTATCCTAGATACCTGAAGTACTTTCCAGAAGGCTTGGGAGGACCGGCTCCTCCATGCCATGGTACCAGGGCTTCAGGCAGCATGATAGCACTCATAGTTCTTATACTCTATAGTATACGTTGTTGAATCAATAGGATCGGTTGTTTTTACAACAAGCAGGTTCCTTTTGGATAGGATGAATGAAAAAAGCGCCGTCTCTTATGGAAATAATACGTCATGGTTCTCTTTTTGCAGGTATCGACGAAGCTGATGTAGTGACTATGCTTGACTGTCTCGGAGCGTACCAGAAGCACTATGCAAAAAACAATTTCATCTTTATAGCTGATACGCCCCTCTCATCTGCCATGCCAGTGGGCATCCTCCTGTCCGGGAGGGTCCATCTGATTCAGGATGATTTTTGGGGAAACCGCAGCCTTATAGCCCAGGTTGAACCAGGGGGCTTATTGGGGGAGGCCTTTGCCTGTGGGGAACTCAGTCGGGTGCCCGTGAGTGCTATGGCCGCGGAAGCATCGGCTATACTCTCGGTGGATTATAAACGGATTCTTACCCTCTGTTCGTCGGTGTGTGTGTTTCATTCCAGGCTGATTAGCAATATGATCCGTATTCTGGCGGAACACAATATCAGGCTGATCCAAAAGATTGAACATATCACCCGCCGTACTACTCGGGAAAAACTCCGCTCCTATCTTTCAAGTCAGGCTCAACAGGCAGGGACCTGCCGCTTTGATATCCCCTTTAACCGGCAGGAATTGGCAGATTATCTTGGAGTTGACCGAAGCGCCATGTCCAATGAACTGTGCAAGATGCGGAATGAGGGCTTACTGCAGTTCGACCATAATCATTTTTTTCTAGAACCTTTTTCAAATCTCGGTTAGTACAGACCTTGGGTCCGATAAAAAAACCTGGGAAACACCTGTCCCATGATAGGTTTTTCCTTTACCCCTAAGCTTGTTTTTTCAAAATCTAAGCTTTTGAAAAACCGCTCTATGGTATATAATTCGCGACACGAACTTGAAGGGTTTACGCACATTGGAACTAAGGAGTGTCAAATGAATTAATCCGGGGACCATCATCCAAAATTTTATGCCAAAATAGGGGTTACGATATGTCCGCTTACTACTTTTGGCTGATCTGTGGTATAAAGGACATTATTTGGATCTAAATACCCCTTTTCTGCGGTAACTTGTGCTAGTTTAACCACTATTTCCTGTTCAAATACCATAGCATACGTTGGATCTATAGAAATACATCGGCGTTTGGTACCACAAACGGTTCTATATTGGACTTGTTCAATAACCCGGTTGGTTATCTGCCAACCTGCGGTTAGCTTGCAAGTCTTGCAAAATGCTCCGCATTTTGCTGTTTTTTAAGCGGAAGTTGTTCAGAGACTGAGGTTTCTGAACAACTCTATTACTCCAGGGTATAGCATTTACCAGGATGTCAGATCCTTTATCTGATACTAAGGAGTGTTCACGCTACGTAAAATGATACAAATACAGGCCAGATGGATAAAAGCCGTGAACTTACGGTCAAGTTCGTCATAGCGGGTATGAATCCTCCGAAATACCTTGAGCCGCCGGAAAAACCGCTCTAGCTCATGCCGTTGTTTATAGTTCCTGATCATACTTCCACGGACAAAGCCGGTTCCGTTTCCGCGGCACTACCGGATTAAACCGCAGCCTCCACGCCGTAAACCGAGTTTAGTCGTCTTCATACGCCCGATCCGTCGCATGTATCTTCGTGTTCCATCCTCCGCGGGGTTGGACGCCCTCTTGCCGTGATTTCCCGGGGTACTTATCATCTAACCTATGAAAATCATTGGCATAAACGGCAGTCCCCGGAAGAGGTGGAATACCCATATCCTGGTGGAGGATAGTCTCAAAGGCGCCGCGTCAAAGGGTGTGGAAACGGAACTTGTCAACCTCTACGATTTTGATTTCCGAGGGTGTATCAGTTGTTTTCAGTGTAAACGGCTGGAGGGGCCCAGCCTGGGACGCTGTGTTGTGCAGGACAGTCTCCGGCAGGTGCTGGATGCCATCAATTCCTGCGACGGTTTTATCCTCGGTTCCCCTATCTACATCGGGGAAGTGACGGCCTCCATGCGGGCCCTGATCGAGCGACTCACGTTTCAGTATATTTCCTATGGCAAAGACCGGAAGCCCCGGTTTGCCCGGCGTATTCCGGTGGGGCTTATCTATACCATGAATGTCCCCGAAGGGGACCTGGAATCCAGCGGGTACCTGGCCCGGTTTCAATTTTACGAAAACCTCTTTGCCCGGATTTTCGGCTCTGCCAAAACCCTTTTATCCACCGAAACCTGGCAGACCGAAGATTACGGCAAGTACGGGATGACTATGTTCGATGAAGGGGCCCGCAGAAAGCGGCGGGAAGAGGTGTTCCCCAGGGATCGTCAGCGGGCCTTTGAGCTGGGTACGGAATTAGGCTAGTACCTGGTAACCGCTAAACCGCCGGGTATAAACCATGGAGCGTAATGCGGGCATCTTTAGGTGTAAACTGCCACTTCACCGTCTTTTGATTCCGGTTCCGGTCATGTGGCCGTGCTGCCAATGCTCTTTTCCGCTTTTCCATTGTATCTATCCTCCGGTTAAGACCTGGGCTGGTCATCGCGCGTAACTCTATCTCGACTCTGTTAAGCCACATCCCCTGTTCTAAACTTGACCCACAAAAATGGTAAGGGGTATTTGGAGAAGCATTGGTTCGGAGATTGTTCGTTTCCCTGCAACCCTGGTAAAGCAAAATCCCTGGTCCATCCCTACTATATTCTATGAGACCATTACGTTTGCTCAAACAAGGAGTATGGTACGAAATTCGTACCCGTATCAACAACCGGGAACCCCTGTTCCGTAACCCTCGGGCTTTGGGGCTGTTGGCCACGGTCTT
>JAIRLU010000169.1 GCA_031259215.1 Treponema sp.
CTTATGGCAGAAATGAAACGTTGGGATGAATTCCGTAAGTTGTATAGAACCGATCCCGAGGCTGCCCGTGCCGCCGCCGAAGCCTCCCGTGCTAGAGGCAAGGCTGCTGCCCGTGCCGAAGCCAAAGCCTCCCGTGCCACCACCAAAACCTCCCATACTGAAAACGAAGTTGCTCCCGAAGAAGCCCCTGAACCGCACTCGTCTTAGGCCTCGCCCTACCAACACCCGCAATGCCTTCCTTTGCCCCGCATCGGTATAGTTCATGGAACCACTTCTCCGTGGTCTCACCTGAGAGGAAGCCTCTACGGAGCACTGAGTCGTATCGCCTAAAGCCTCCCCCTGCCGAAAACCGCAATGCCTGCATCCGAGCTTTTTTGAACCCCAGGTTTACCCATCAATACCACGTACTTGGGCCCGTATTTCTACCCTGTTCCGTAACGGCAGGGATTCCTGAGAAAACCAGTACACATGAGGAGCAGTCCCTTCTGAAAGGAAAGTCCTCCCGGGATTCCTTTCCTGGGCTAGAGCAAGGATATACGGTTCTTCAGGGAGATTCCCCAGTTCATAGAGGTACAAGGTCAGAGTACATTCCGAATTGCAGGTACTTCCAAACTCTTGATAGGTAAGTTCCTTCTCTAGGGTATTCCCGTGGATAAAACTGGGGGTGTGTTTTATACGGTTTACCCCCAAGCCAAGGGTTTTGAGGAAACATTCCTTTAATACCCAAAGCTGATAAAACCGGGTGAGCCTTTCCAGTTCTCTCGTTCCTTCGGTGATGTAGGCCTGTTCCTCTGAAGAAAAGAACCGGGAGGCAATGGCTTCAAGATTCCCCCGGGGATAGAGGTATTCGATATCGCAGCCCGTACGAAGGGGCAAGCCCCTTAGGGTAGACCGTTCTTGGGTATAGGTTACTGCTACCATCCGTCCGGCATGGGATATATTGAAGTCTCCCCGGCGATCAATAAAATAGGGTTTCCCTCCGGGTTCCCGGGTAATCAGATGGTCTATCGGTTCATAGGCCCCTGGTTCCTGTGCCAGGAGTCCCAGAATGCGCCTTCCTTCCTTATGCAGACTATCCTTTTCTTTATTTGACAGCAGGGATATCCCTATATACAATGGGGTCATATACTTATGGTACCATGAGTTCCATGTACTGTACATGAAGCACCTTGTGGGCGAGTAGAGGAGGGTGCCCCTTTTATGGGAGGGGATTTTCTTATGACTATGACCGCATCCTTGGTAGTTTTAGGTTTAGGCTCGAATAAGGGGGATTCCCCAAGGATCCTGGAAGGCGCGATAGAGGCCTTGGGAGAAGTCCTTATGGATCTGCGGCGGGCTTCCTTGTTTGAAACCGAACCGCTTCATGTACTGGATCAGAAGCGGTTCCTCAATACTGCGGTCGCCGGGTATTATTCCTTAAGCCCCCGGGACCTGCTTGAGATCATCCATAGGCTGGAGGCTTCCCTGGGCCGAGACCGAACCCAAGAACGGCGTTGGGGAGAACGAACCCTGGATATCGATATCCTCCTCTTTGGAAATCTACTCATCGCGGAGCCTCCGGATCTGGAAATCCCCCATCCCCGACTTGCAGAACGGGCCTTTGCCCTGGCTCCCCTCCTGGAACTGGTTCCCGGGGCGATAGATCCCCGGACCGGTGTTTCCTATCAGACGATTTTTGCCAAGCTCCCGCCCCAGGGTATTTACTCACTATGAACCAAAAGGGTATACTGCCCTATACTATGGATACCCTGGGTTCCCCAGAACCGGGCCTTGCCCGCAGTTTTAGATTAAAAGATTTTGAAGGCCCCTTGGACTTGCTGCTTTTTTTAATTAAAAAAAATGAAATCAATGTATACGATATCCCGATTGCTCAAATTACCGAACAATACCTGGAGTACCTTCGCTATGCCACTGCCTTTGACTTGGAGGACATAACCGAGTTTCAGGTCATGGCCGCTACCTTGGTATACCTCAAAAGCCGTATGCTCCTACCAGTAGAAATGGATTTGGAGGAGGATATGGAAGACCCCCGGCAAGGCTTGGTGGAGAAGCTCATTGAATACCAGAAATTCAAGAAGCTCTCGGAACTCATGGAAGAGAAGGAACGGGAAACCGAGTGGTTTATCGAACGGAAACGATTACAGCGGGCCTTACCCTTTACCGAAGAGGAACTGTGGCAGCAGGTGGATATCTGGGACTTACTCAAAACCTTTTCCTCCCTCATGGCGAATCTTTCCAATGAACGGATCATCGATCTCTATGAAGAGGTATCAGTGAACGAGAAAATCACCCTCATTACCGAGCTCATGGAGCAGCAGGGAGAATGTACCTTTACGGACCTCGTGGTTCGTAAAGGTTCACTGATGGACATGGTATGTGCGTTTCTTGCGATTTTAGAGGCGGTTAAGATTCGACTGGTGGTGATATGGCAGAACCGTATGTTTGGGGATATTCGGATCCGCCCAAATCACCATGCTCAGGAACAGACCGCAGGTAATGGAGTTTTGATTGGAGAAAGAGACAGCCCTGATTGAGGCTATTTTGTATCTTGAGGCGGATCCTCTGGATGAGGGCAGCCTCTCTCGCATTTCCGGTTTGACCAAGGATGTGGTGCAGGCGGCCCTGGCGGCTCTGGAAAGCCGGTACGCCCATGAAGAATCAGGGGTGGAATTGACCCGTATAGGCGGTGGGATCCTGATTTCCCCCAAAAAGGAATACTGGAACACCCTGAGAGAACGGTACGGTAAGAAAAACGAATCCCGGTTATCCCGGGCTGCTATGGAGACCCTCTCCATCATCGCCTATTCGCAGCCCATTACCCGGAGTGAAATTGAGGCGATTCGGGGGGTTCAGGCGGATACTATGATACGGCTCCTTCTGGATCGGGAATTGATCCGGGAAGTGGGTAAAAAGGATGTTCCGGGAAAACCAATTCAGTATGGGACCACCAAAACATTCTTAAAACTTTTTCGATTGGAAAGTATTGCGGATTTACCAAAACTTAATGACCAGGAGGCTGAGCGTTTTGAACGGGAACGTATCGAATAACCCTGGAGAACCGAGGAAACGTATGCGGCTCCAGGTGTACCTTGCCCATGCAGGGGTCGCATCCCGTCGGGCTGCGGAAAAGCTCATCAGCGCAGGCCGGGTTTCGGTGAACGGCTCGGTGGTATCGGTTTTGGGGGTCCAGGTGCTTCCCCAGGATGAGGTCTGTATTGACGGCGTAGCGGTACACCTTGAAAGCCGCCGGTATTATCTGGCCCTCCACAAGCCTGAGGGGTATCTCTGCAGCATGGCGGATCCCCAGGGGAGGCCTCGAGCGCTGGAGCTCCTCCCCCAGGAGATCACGGAACGGCTCTACACCGTAGGTCGCCTGGATTACCGGTCTTCAGGACTTATCCTCTTTACCAATGATGGGACCTTTGCCGCGCATGTGGGGCATCCTTCATCATGCATTCCTAAAGAATACCTGGTAGAAGCCTCGGGGTTCATCCCTCATACCGTGGCAGAGGAGTTTGTCCGAGGGGTTTTGATCGAGGGAGTACGGTACCGGGCGGAAGAGATAGAACAGCTAGGAAAGAAGGCGCTGCGGATTGTATTGATTGAAGGAAAAAACCGGGAGATCCGGCGGGTTTTTTCCCATTTCCACCTGCACCCGGTGAAACTATGTCGTATACGGATTGGGCCGGTATGTTTAGGGGACTTACAAGCCGGGGAATCCAGGCCCCTCACCGGATCCGAGTATGCAGGACTGATGAGTGGTACCTCCTCATAGAGCTAAACTTGACCCACAAAAATGGTAAGGGGTATTGGGAGAAGCATTGGTTCGGAGATTGCTCGTTTCCCTGCAATCCTGGTAAAGCAAAATCCCAGGTCCATCCCTACTATACTCTATGAGACCATTACGTTTGCTCAAACAAGGGGTATGGTACGAAATCCGCACCCGTATCAACAACCGGGAACCCCTGTTTCGTAACCCTCGGGCTTTGGGGCTGTTGGCCACGGTCTTCCATGAGACGAAAGGGCGGTTTGTTTTCGAGATTCGGGGCTTGCGTCTTGGGGATGACAGGCTTACGTTTTATATCAAGCCTGCGGAGGGCATGGAACTTCC
>JAIRLU010000215.1 GCA_031259215.1 Treponema sp.
CCGCCATCATAATCAATATTCGAATTGTGGATATAAAAACCGGTATCATTTTAAGTTCCATAACCACCGAAATACGGGGCAGTAAGTACAGCCGTTCATACAACAAAATACTTAAGTAAGGAGTGTTGATACTTTGAGAAAGAAATGTGTTCTGCTCCTTAGTTACATAAGTTTGCTCAACGCGTATGTTGCAGCAGTACCTTCCTGGTATCCCGACCCGGCCCGGGTATACCCGAAGAGCCGGTACCTAAGCGCCCTGGGTATAGGAAACACTGAAAAAGAGGCTAAAGCCTCTGCCATGACTGATATAGCCCTCTATTTTAAAAGCACTATCCAGGTGGAGAACGCCCTCATCTTTCAATATAACCAAGTAATGGAAGGGAAATACCTTAAGGAATCACGGGAAATCGAAGAAACGAATGCTACCCGGATTACTTCTATGGCGGAATTCCGAGGGATTCGCTTTACAGAGCCGTGGCATAATACGGAGGATAAGGAATGGTATATTGCCGGATATATTGACCAGGAAGAATCTCTGGAACTATGGCAGCGGCGCATCGAGGTTAACCGGAAGTTTATTGATAGTTTACTCACTCGAGGAGATCAAGAGAAAGAGTTGCTCTTCCGGTATAGGTATATAAGACAGGCTTTTTTACTGGCCCAGGTAATGGAAGCGGATATTCGTGCGTGCGCTGAGATAGTGAATTCGATAGATCGATTCGCGGAAACCCTTGCATTTACCCAAAGCATCATCGCCGAACACAAGAGCTTTCGTGTTGGTCTGACCTTTGATATTGCTATTCAAGGGGATAGGGAGAGAAGGGTACAACTCAAACTCGGTGAAGTGCTTGAAGATTCCGGCTATACGGTGGTTATACAGGACCCGCTCTACCGTATTATCGGTGAAATCACCGGATATGAGCAAACCCTGCCGGCAGGGTTCTTTGTACGGATTAGCGCCAACTTGCGGCTGATAAACCAGGAAGGAACGGTCCTACATTCCTTTACCATTCCTGGAGTACGCAAAGGATCCCGGGTTGACTGGGACGGGGCGTATCGTGAAGGGTTTCGGTATCTCGAAGGGTATGTAGAGCAAAAAACAATTGGGGAACTAGCCGCCTGTATAGACGGTTAATAATATGTGTACTTAGGCCGTATAGGTTTAAGTTTAGGAGGCTTATATGAAGAAAAAGGCTGCCCTTTTGGTATCACTGGTACTGGCAGTGTTTTGGCTGGGAAGCTGTGCAACCGCTCCGTCGAGCGGAAGTACTGCTTCATCGACTGGAGCTCCGGCGGGAAGTAATGTATATCCCCCTGAGATAAACCAATGGATCGCTCAGAATGGCGATAAGGCCATTATTGGCGTGGGAATATCGGAGCTGCCCAGAACCTCAGACGCGCTGCGTCAAGCAAGAACCCTTGCCCTGCAGGACCTGGCGGCAAACGTCCGAAGTGAGGTAGCAAGCATAACCAAAGATTTTGTGTCTGCTCAGGAAGCAAGGGGTCAAACCGAGCGGGTTGCCAATTTCAATGAGGGGATAGGCATCAAGGTTGAGCAAACCCTAGAAGGCGCCCAATCCTTAGGGCCCTATAAGATGAATAATGAAACATGGGTCGCCCGATACATCTTGCTAGAACCGCTCCAGGAAACTATCAGGGATGTGATAAAGGAAACCTTCCAAGAGACAGACGATCAAATCAATAAGATGCTCGGTCTTTAAGGAATAAGCGGATTATAGATGGTCTTGCTCATAGCGGGTAAGGCCGTCTGTATCACTACTGCTGAGGAACCGTTACGATGAAAAAGGTAATAACGTTTATTTTCTTATGGGTACCTGTAGTTTTTGTGTTTACTCAGGAGGTGATACCCTTGGATGATGCAATTAGAGACTCGGTGAATTACCTCATCGACCAATTGCCTCTTGATTCCAATGTACGGGTTGATTTTACCCAAGCCCATAGAAAGGAGATATCCGATTATATTGTCGGCAGAATGGTCTCCATGGTTATCACCAGTACCAAAGTAAAAGTAGTTGACCGGGATCTGGATCACTCGGAAATCGCTTATGAGGAACAAGACCGTGATGATCTGGGATACGCCCAAGAAGGAACCGTACCGGAATTTGGACAGGAACTCGGTGCCCAGATTACTATTGCTGGTTCCATCGCTCCTATGTATGGAGATGTATACCAGATGAAGATACAGGCTATAAACCTTACAACCAGGGAAATTCATGGATACCGGGCGCCAATGGTTCGATTGAATTCCTTTTTAGTAAATCTACTGGGCTTGAAAGAAATAAGACCATCCCGGTCCAGCTTTAGCATAAGCATAGAAGACCACTTCTATACTGAAGTGTTTTCTAGCTTTACCAGTCTTGAGCGGGATATCCGGAAAATGATCAATGAATCTATCAGCAAAAAGGGATATGCCGAGGTGAACGGGAGCACAAGCAGTGCTGATTATACGGTAACCGTACAGTTTACTAATTTTAAGCTCCAAAAGCCGAAAAGGGGGTTTTATGTTTCTGGAAACATAGGAATTAGGGTGGTACATACCAATGACCATAGTGTACTGTTTGAATTGTATGAGCCTTATAAAGGCAGCGCTCAACCTACAGAAACCAAGGCCTTTACGGTACTCTGTGAACTGATTAGGTATGATCTCGCTAGTAAATTTAATACGGTTCTTTCAGAGCATATAGTAAACATTAGATAATAGAGCTGTTCAGAAACCTCACTTTCTGAACAACTTCCGCTAAAAAACAGCACTTTCGCAGCCAGCGAACCAAAGTTCTTCGGTGAGAAATTGCAAGACTGGTTCGATAACCAACAGGGTTATTAAATAAGTCTAATGAATAGGAGTTTAAGCTATGATAATGCAAAAGATGAAAAGGGTATTGGTAAGTTTTCTGCTTTGTATCAGTACGGTTTTAGGTTTTTCAAAAGAAGCAGAGGCGGTAATTACCATTGATGAGGCCATTGATGCTACTCTAGAGCGGCTTAAAGCGGTTCTTGATAAGGAGGATATGGAGTGTGGAGTGGCGGTTACGTTCTTTAAGGCTGAAACTGAATCCCCTGAATCCCTATCGGAGTATGTTATTCATAAGCTGGAATATGGTATTAGAGCGATCAAGCTTTCCAATAAAAAAATCACGATTACTGAACTAGATCCACCAGACTGGAAGCAGTTTGAAGCATTGGCAGAAGGGAATACCGACCTAGAGGAGGAGATCGGAGAAATCATTGAAAATAATGAAATTGATTACGTTATTTCTGGTTCTTTGATCAAAAAGGGTTCCACCCATTATGCATATACCATAGAAGCAAAGAACTATATAGACGGTGAGTGGCTTATTGCTCCTTATACTGCGGATATACGGATCGATACAACCCTATCAGGTTTGCTGGGACCCGGTTTTATTGATGAGACATGGAAACATAAGCTCCTCTATATGCAGCTTCATTTTGGCTATGGTACCGGTTATGCCCTGGGGGGTAAAGTCAATGCACAGGTTTATGCCAACTCAACCTTTGGCTTATCCCTGGGATTAGGAGTGGATTACGAAGGGTTTACCAAAGACGGTATTTATTTAGGAGGGGATGAAGCGTATACCAATCGTTTTGTTATAGTATCTGCATTCCCAACCCTTTCGTACCGGCCTGCAAGAAAAGTATTTGAATTCTATGTGGGCCCATTTAAGAATATGGAAGATGTCATGAACGATGGCATAGCCAGTAAGGCATGGGGAGTGCTGGGAGGTATCCAGATAGGCGGGTATATCCATACCTTACGGGGTAGCATTTCCGGCTATGTCCATAGCGGGATGTATTTTAAAGACGCCAGTGAAGGAGTAGACCGGATTACCCTCAGTGTGGGTGTAGCCTACAAGTGCGGTTTGATTACCATGAAGGATTAAACCTATGAACCTCCTCCTTTCCTGTCTCCTGCAGTGCGAATCAGGGAAACCGAACAGAACATACCCTATAATCGGGTTTCTCTTCTTATTACCCTTTTTCGCTCTGCCTCCCCTCTATGGCTTCGATCTTCGCATTACCGAAGCCGAGCTGGGTCTTGCCTACCGCCCTGAATATACCAGAGTCTTTACCTATTCCTGGGATATGTCCTGCTTCGGTTCTCTGGAACTCAATGATAGGCTTACCTTCAAAAGCGGCCTTGCCCTAGGACAGGTAGGATCGGTGTTTGCCCTCTATACCTTTGCCAGTAGTGCCTTTGCCTTACCCATTCCGGTTGTCCCCTTGTATGTAAAGGTAGCGTATATATACAATGGTATACCGGATTATACCACCCATATCCATACCCTGCTTCCTACCATTGAACTTAAAGGAAAGTGGGCAGGTATTGCGGTGGGCCCATCCATGCGTTTTACCGTTTTTAACCAAGACCCTCCGGTATTTGAACCAATCATAGCCCTATCCGGGTTTGTCCATGTGTTTTATACCGAACAACTGAGAATCGCTATAACCAGTGGTAATTATCGTGATTTTGTATCCGGTAATATGGGATCCTATTCTATTGGTCTTACGAGCCAGGGTAATATAACAAAACGGCTCTCCCTTATAAACGAATTGGAAATATTGCAGACCGGGAGTGTGGGCCTCGTTGCTAATATATATGGTGTTGTATACAAAGGAGGTGTAGTATTACATTGGTAAGTCGAAAAAGAACCATCCCTGTTTCTCTTACCGGGATCCTGGTTCTCGTGGTCTTCGGCTCCTGTACCGTAGACCTGGCGGGGCTCTTTGGGTCGGATGATATGAATGCCCGTTTTTTTGAACGGAATACCTTCAATTTTCTTACTCCCGATACTAGGACACTGTCCCTTGGCGATGAGTATGCATTTCTGGTGCTTTCAGATACTCATATTGAAGGCAGGGATGCTTTCGGACTTGAGAACTTAGCATCGGTCATTGATGATACGATTAAATTTGTGGTTATCACCGGAGACATTACCCAGAGCGGAACACGGGAAGAAGTACAACGGTTCATTGAAATTGCCCAAACCTTGGGAGTGCCTTGTTACCCCATGCTTGGTAATCATGACGTGTATTTTGGTAATTGGTCGGTATGGAAAGACCTCATCGGTTCATCTACCTATCGCATTGATACTCAAGATAATAGTACGACCCTCTTGATCCTGGATACGGCTAATGCGTCTATGGGAAAGGAACAGATTGACTGGCTTGAAGAGGAATTAAAAACCGCTCGTTCTCGGGTGTTTATTTTTACCCATACGAATTTGTTTGTTGAAGGGATGGGGGATTTACAACAACTGACGGATATGAGAGAACGGGCAAGAATTATGGCTTTGTTGCAGGGCCGTTGTGATGCCATGTTTACCGGTCATGTCCATAAACGGATTATTAAAACCCTGGGGGGCGTTGAGTATATCACCATCGAAGATTATCGAAGTAAAAAAACCTATCTCCACGTTCAGGTAAGGGGTGGTGGATTTGAGTATACCTTTAGAAAACTGCAATGATCCAGATAATGGCGGCATCTGAAACGTATTAACCTATTAAAAAGTTCCCCCGCATCCATTGTGAGGGTTAACACAACAAAAAATATATGCACCAGCCCCGAACCCGATCAGTTTATGAGGAACGTAAGAAAAGTATGAATAGAGGACCAGAAAGACTGCGAACGTTACTGTCCCTGAATATCAAAAACCGCAGGAGGCTCTTAGATCTATCCCAGGAGAAACTGGCAGAAGCCGCGAACCTCTCCGCCCAAACTGTGAATGATATTGAAGGTTGCCGTATGTGGGTAAGCGACAAGACTATGGTAAAACTTGCTAAGGCCCTCAAGGTGGAGATCTATCAGCTTTTACTCCCCAGCATTGAAGAGAATATCCAGGGAGAACCTCCAGAGTCCCTTCATTCTCCGGCAGAAACCTTACTCACCCTCCAGTATAAGATTAAAAAATACATCGACCAGCAATTTTATGAAACGCTCAGAGCCGACCTGTAACCTTAAGCCGAGGATAACAGGGTACATCTTGGGTATCCATCTTGCTTTATAGGGGGTACTTAAAAAATAGAGTTGTTCAGAAACTGAGGTTTCTGAACAACTTCCGCTTAAAAAACAGCAAAATGCGGAGCATTTTGCAAGACTTGTTCGATAACCAACCGGGTTATTGAACAAGTCCAATAAAGAATCCCCAGACAAGCTCTAAACTTGACCCACAAAAATGGTAAGGGGTATTTGGAGAAACATTGGTTCGGAGATTGCTCGTTTCCCTGCAACCCTGGTAAAGTAAAATGGCTGGTCCATCCCTACTATGTTCTATGAGACCATTACGTTTGCTCAAACAAGGGGTATGGTACGAAATTCACACCCCTATCAACAACCGGGAACCCCTGTTCCGTAACCTTAGGGCTTTGGGGATGTTTGCCACGGTCTTCCCTGAGACGAAAGGGCGGTTTGTTTTCGAGATTCGGGGGCTGCGTCTTGGGGATGACAGGCTTACGTTTTATATCAAACCTGCAGAGGGCATGGAACTTCCGACTATCATAAAATGGCTGAAACAGGTGTTTGCCCAGCGGTACAACCGTGCCCAAGGGTGGGAAGGGCATATCTGGGGAGACCGATATGGGTCGCGGATACTCGAAGGGGAACCGCCTGAAGCGGAGCTTGCGGGGGAGGATAGGGACATGAGGGTCAGACCCTCTTATGGGGAAGCGGAGGCCCAAACCGCTTTTCTGCTCCGCTTCCCGCTTCCCCTTGTCCCGGCACCCGAATAAGGAGCGCCAATTCGCCTTGTGTTCCGTAGCGGTTCCCCTGTTCGTCCCCAAGAGCAAACTCCTTGGGGAAAGGTCTATCCTGAAACAGGCAAGAAATACAAATATGGGTCAAGTTTAGCCTATGGGGAGGTGAATCGTTTTATATTCCCCGAATACCCTACAGACGTAAAATACCGTTGCCATAGGGTATTAATTGCTTCATACCCTTGCTTCCACCAGGGTTGCTCCACTGCAATGAGGCCAAGCACTACCGGTGGTAAGCCTTGTTTTATCTGCCCCTGGGCATCAAACATATCGGCATTCGTCAGGGGACGACCGTTTTCCTGGTCATAACACGCGATAATGTCAGGGGCGGTCATCCATACCTCCCCAGCCGATGATTGTATGAGCAAGGTCTCATTTTGGAATAGAGTCTTACATGAGGACCCATCCCCAGTATATTCCACGAATCCCTTGTCAAACCCGTCTTGTTCCTTGGATTCGCCGCCGGTAATCTTGCCGCGGAATACTTCACGACAGCAGAGGATCCCCTGCCGCTGGAGTTCCCCGAATTTATCGGTGATCGAGGATGCTCTTAAAATAGCGCCTATCTTTTGACATCGACTTATGGAACCCACCGCTAAGGTATTGATAATAGCATCCTTATGGACTGTCCAACCGGATAAGCCACATATATTATTGAACCCCACCGCCACCTGCCGTGCCAAGGTTTCAGCTAATTGGGCATTTTTGGGATCTTGTAATACCAGGGTAACCTGGTTATTGTCCTTATCCGCAAGCCCCAGGGGTGCAGTATCGTTCCCATTAACCGCCAATAAGGTCGTGTTCAGCGCCGGAACCGCACGGCCGGATCCATCGGCATCAACCAAGGGGATCTGCTGATCCAGCGCGATGAGCATGGGAACAAACGTGTTAAAACCCCCCAATTCTACTGCCAAGGAATACCTTATGTTCCGCGGCGGTGTAGCCCCCAGAGCAAGGGTTTGAAGCAACCTGAACGCATTATTCGCATAGGGTGAAAAATCTCCCGGTATCGCCGTCGGTGCGCCTATAGCAGCGGTAACCCCCGCATAATCCTCCCTAGGCATATCCTTGGGGTCTATGACCGTAATAGATACATCCTTGGGGTCTAGCTTGTGGGAATCCATATATGCTTTGAGCAGGGCGCATCCATATTGTAGCGACCCGCCACCGCCGCCGCTCATCAAGGCAGCTCCCCAGATACTATTGAGTATCTCATTATAGTGTATTGTTTTCATGGATCCTATCTTAAAACACCGGGAGGTACCTTACAAGATCAGGGCATCGGCGTTTACTTTTTAATTCTTTACGATATAAAAAATAAGTTTCTCAAGATACCATGCAGGTCAAGAGGTACATCCTTATTGGACTTGTGCAATAACCCGGTTGGTTATCGAACAAGTCTTGCAAAATGCTCCGCATGTTGCTGTTTTTTAAGCGGAAGTTGTTCAGAAACTGAGGTTTCTGAACAACTCTATTATAAAGAGCTATACTTTTAAACGCCGATGCCCTGCTTACAAGATACTTGTATCTTGAACTTCAGATAGGGTATGATATTCCCTCACAGACAAGAATGTTTCACCCGAACGATACTAAGGAGTCATGATATGGATACGTATCTTAAGAAAGGAGTAGTCCAAGAGCGGGGCGTTTTAGGACTTGCCTGTATTTGGGTAACGACTCTTTTTTGCGCGGTGTTGCCTATGCTGGGAGGCATGCTTCAGAGCGGCTTTTCCGTAGCCCATATCGCCCTGGTGGTGTTCATTGGCTATGGAATTGTGAGCCTCTATATGGGCTTTATCGCTATGCAGAGCAGTGATACAGGCCTTTCCATCCATGACACCGCAGGAGCCGCGATGGGGACCATTGCCGCGCAGATCCTTATCAGCCTCCCTATCGCGGTGGCAAGCATCGGCTGGTTCGGAATACAAGCCGCCACCCTGGGCAGGGGTTTCAGTATCACCTTTGAGGGAATAAGTGGGATACGTATACCACCGGCCTTTAGTACTATTTTGTGGGGAGGGATTACGGCGTTCATAGCCATGCAGGGGTATAAATGGCTGAAATACTTCAATTGCATTACCTTTCTCCTCTGTATCGGGATTCTTATCTATGTGGTGTATACCCTGGGCAAACCAGGAGGACTCGCCCCGATTATGGCGTACCGCCCCGCCCAAGCCATGCCCTTGTTAAGCGGGGTCAACATAGCCGTCAGTAGCTATGCCCTTTCAGGCGTTATAGCAGGGGATTACTTTCGGTATACGAACACCCGGGGGAATGTTATCAAAGGTATGAGCGGTATCATCCCTACAGCCTGTATCATGTTCTGTATCGGTGCTGCAGGTGTCATTGTAGCAGGGCAATCGGACCTGACCACCTTGCTGAGCCAATGGGATCATCCAATCCTGGGACTGCTCCTGTTGATCCTCACCACCATGAGTATCAATATGATAAACGCCTACTCAGGAGGCTTGGGGGTATCCAAGATGCTCGGCTTTGACGAGATCCGCTTTAAGCTCTCCACCGGCATTGCCTGTAGCGTGGGCGTCCTCCTGGGCGCATCGGGTATTCTCGCCCTTTTCGCGTCATTCCTCAGCCTGGTCTCTTCCCTTATCCCGCCGATTGCCGGGGTAGTCATCGGTTCTTATTGGATCTCAGGGAAGGGAAGGGCTGATTCGGCTTTTCGAGAGGTCCCTGCAGATATACGGATCCCTGGGGTCCTTGCGTATATCTTGGGTGCGATCATTACCTATGTAACCGGTTCGGTCATTCCCTTTTTTATTCCTGCCATAAACGGAGTGGCGGTCTCCCTCTTTTCCTATTGCATCCTTACCCGCTGGATGAGTCCGGATAAGACAGATCAGAATTGTAGCCTCGGTGCCAAGCTGATCGGCGGGTTTATTTCCTGCGCGATCATTACCATTGCCGCAGGAGGGCTGGGGATGTATGGCCTGGTAACCCTGACCACCCCGGAGAACGCGGCCCAGAGTAAAGACATCACCACCATGACGGCGATTGTCATGGTAAGCGGCGTGGTCCTCGCCATCGGGATGGGGATCATGTTCACCGGCTTAGTGGTAAAACCCATACGGCATGCTTTCGGACTGCTCAAAGGCATTGCCCAAGGGGATCTGACCGAGAATATCACCAGCACCAGTAATGACGAAATCGGCCAGATGATGTGCCTGCTTAAGGAAACCCAGCAAGGCATCAGCTCCCTTATCGCCGCAGTGGACGCTAAAGCCCTATCCCTCAACGAGGTCGGTACCGAACTCTCGACTATGATGTCCCAATCCGCTGCGGCAGTACATCAGATCACTACCAACACCCAAGGAATGAGGGGTAAAACCCTCACCCAAGCGACAGGGGTGAACCAAACCAACGCGGTCATGGGGCAGATCATCCTCAATATTCAGTCCATAAACCAGCATATCGAAGAACAGTTGAACAGCGTTTCCCGTTCTGCTGCGGCGATTGAGCAGATGACGGCGCATATCAACTCCATCACCCAGACCCTGCTCCATAACGGAGAACATGTACAAGACCTCGCCCATGCTTCGGCCCAAGGCAAGGTGAGTTTACAGGTGGTTTCCCAGGATATTCAGGAAGTAGCCCAGGAGTCTGCGAATCTGTTGCAGATAAACGCGGTCATCCGGAACATCGCAAGCCAGACCAATTTTCTTTCGATGAATGCCGCCATAGAAGCAGCTCATGCAGGAAAGGCGGGTTTAGGTTTTGCGGTAGTGGCAGAAGAGATTCACCGCCTCGCCGAGTCTTCGGCAGAACAAGTTATTATCATATCCCGTGCATTAAAGCGCATCACCCAAACCATTGAACGGATTCATGGCGCAACCGGGCAGGTCATCGTTCACTTTGAGGATATAGACCGTCGGGTGAACACGGTCGTACATCAGGAACAGCAGATGCTGGCAACTATGAAACAGCAGGATGCAGGGTGCAAGGAGATCCTGAGCATGATCCGGTATTCCAAGGATCTGAGCCAAAACGTGCGAGCCGAGTCGGAAGAAATGTTGCTGGGATCGAAGCAAGTGATCACCGAGGGCAAGAACTTAGAAAACCTCACGACCGATTTGACCAATGGCATCGACGAGATCGCCATAGGGATGAACCAGATCAATACGGCCGTCTCCCGAGTCGCGGAGATAGCCACTGAAAACAAGGAGAGTATTACCGTCTTAGTCCAATCCCTCGCCCGGTTTAAATACGCTCAGTGATTTTCTCGATGAGCCTGGTTTTGTTGGCCGGGGAAGTTACCCGGTATGACCGAAGGGATCCCCACCCTTTTGTAGACCCCCTCCTCTTTTTGTACTATAGTAAACCCATAAGGCAATAGATGCGGAGGAGAGGATGATATACAACAACCCTCATGATAAGGGCAAGTCCATTGCGGATTTACGGGCTGCCATTGAGCATCGGGCAACCTGGATGTATTTACTCATCGAGGAGGCCCGGAAGGAGGGCCTCAGGGTGGATTTTGCCCGCCGGGCCATTACTACCTGCGGCTGTTTTCACGGGAAAACCAAGTTTACCCCCACAGAGGACCTTGAGGCCTTTGCCCGGGAATTTGCCAACCCCCAGGTAGTGGATATTTTTGAGATGGCAGTGGATGCCCAGGCAGAGGAACTGACGATCGATTTTCACTATTGTCCCCTGGTATCCGCCTGGCAAAAGTTGACTACCGATGAAACAAAGATCGCCGAGCTGTGTGACATTGCTATGGACGGGGATCGAGGGATCGCCAGCATCTTCCCCACATTTACCTTTTCCCTGGGTAAGACCATTGCCCAGGGGTACCAAGTCTGTGAGATTCGGTTTAAAAAGAAGCAGCCCCAATAGAGCGCTTCCTATACGCTCCATCAGGGCTTCCAAAGCGGTTTTCCGCTGGGTTATCCGCAGCCTCCCCTCAAGGAGGGTACAAGCTCAGGATACGGGTGTTAGGCGTTAAACCGCTTCTCGATGGCGTCCAGTTCCGTGTAGAGTTCTTTGGGCAGCTTATCCCCGAACTTGGGATAATGGTTCTTGCGCACATCCGCAATCTCCGCTTTCCAGCCGTCGATATCTACCTTGAGGATTTCCTGCATATCTGTCTCGCTTACCCCTTGAGGACGGGTAATGGCATCCAGGGTGGGGAGGAACCCAATGGGGGTTTCCTCTGCCTTGCCCTTGCCGGAACACCGGTCGAAGATCCACGCCAAAACCCGGGAATTCTCGCCGTAACCGGGCCATATAAACTTGCCCTCATCGTTTTTGCGGAACCAGTTGACAAAGAAGATCTTGGGGAGTTTGCTTTCATCATGACTTTGTCCCAGCTTGATCCAATGTTTGAAGTAGTCCCCCATGTGATACCCGCAGAAGGGCAGCATGGCAAAAGGATCCCGCCGTACCTGGCCCACTTGGTCTGAAATAACCGCAGCAGTAACCTCGGAACCTACGATGGAACCCATGAAGACCCCGTGGATCCAACTCTTGGCTTGGTTCACCAGGGGGATGGTCTTGGGCCGGCGTCCGCCAAAGAGGAAGGCGCTGATAGGCACCCCCGCAGGATCTTCCCATTCCTTGGCAATACAGGGACACTGACTGGCCGGAGCAGTGAACCGGGCATTAGGATGGGCGATCTCTTCACCCTTAGGACTCTTGTCGCTCTGGGGTGCAGGCCGTTTGTTTCCCTTCCAGTCAATGATCTCCTTACCGGGAGCGCCGTGGCCGATGAGTTCCCACCAGACATCCCCGTCTTCGGTGAGGCCGCAGTTGGTGAAAATCGAATTCTTCTTACAGGATTCCATGGCGTTGCGGTTGGATTCATTGTTCGTTCCCGGAGCCACCCCAAAGAACCCGGCTTCAGGGTTGATGGCGTAGAGCCGGCCATCTTTGCCGAATTTCATCCAAGCAATATCATCCCCCACAGTTTCCACTTTCCAGCCTGGAAGGATGGGGATGAGCATGGCCAGATTGGTTTTGCCGCAGGCCGAGGGGAAGGCACCGGTAATGTACTTCACTTCCCCTTCAGGATTGGTGATCTTGAGGATGAGCATGTGCTCCGCTAACCAGCCTTCATCCCGGGCCAGGACACTGGCGATCCGCAGGGCGAGGCACTTTTTCCCCAGCAGGGCATTGCCGCCGTACCCTGAACCATAGGACCAGATTTCCCGGGTTTCAGGGAAATGGGAAATGTACTTTTTATCCAGAGGCGCACAAGGCCACTGCCCCTGGTCCTTTTCCCCCGGTCCCAGGGGCTTACCTACGGAGTGGAAACAAGGGACATACACGCCGCTACTTCCCAGCACTTCCAGCACCTTGGTTCCCACCCGGGTCATGATGTGCATATTCGCCACTACATAGGGAGAATCGGTGATCTCCACGCCGATCTTGGCAATGTCAGAACCTACGGGTCCCATGGAAAAGGGGATCACGTACATGGTCCGGCCTTTCATGCTGCCCTTATACAGTTCGGTCATGATCTTCTTCAATTCTGCGGGGTTTATCCAGTTATTGGTGGGACCTGCATCCTCCTCACGCTCAGAGGCAATATAGGTACGGTTTTCTACCCGGGCCACATCAGAAGGGTCCGAACGGAACAGCACCGAACCGGGTAGTTTTTCGGAATTTAAGGGGGTGGCAAGCCCTGCGTCGATGGTGATTTGGATCATCCGGTCGTATTCGGCTTTACTGCCGTCACAGACTTCAACTGAATCAGGGGACATGAGGGCAACCGCATCCTCAACCCATTGTTTTAAACCGGGATGTTTAAGTTCTTGTACGTTCATGGGAACTCCTTCTAAAAGGTTCGTTAAAAAGAGGCTGTTTCAAAATGGCAAATTGTAAAACGAGCCCAAAAACAAAAAATTGCTCATACCCTCAGGGTATTCTATCTATTATAATACTGAAAGGAGGATGCTCTTGCAAGTAAGATAAACCCATAGCATCAATTTTTTCTCTAGCGAATGGGCGGAGGTGCTGAGGAAAACAGGAGAAGCCCTGCAAAGTATCCGGCTCTGACCGGGACACGGTTTCGTTAAAGCACCGAACCGTTTCTATGAATGGAGATCGTCCTACCAGGTTTCCGCAACCTTAGGGGGTTTTTCCGGTCAAAGAAAGAGGAATGGGTAATGATTGATTTAGAACGCTTGACCCTTGCCGAACTAACCCACAAGGCAGCGGCACAATTCAAGGATAGACTGGCCTTTGCTACATACCGGGAGGGTCATATCTGCAACCGGATCACCTACCGGGAATGGGGGATACGAACTCGGCAGTTTGGAGGCCTTTTACGGACCCTGGGGCTTCATACCGGGGATCGGGTGCTGATCCTGGCAGAGAACCGTCCGGAATGGCCCATTGCGTATTTCGGCGCTGCCCAAGGGGGCTTCGTAAGCGTACCGGTGCTGCCGGATTGTTCCTCTGAACAGATTAAGGCCATTGGGGACCATGCAGGCATTGCCGCCCTCTGCATCACTGAAAAGACCGGTCCTAAACTGACCCTTGCGGGGTTCGATCCGGTTATACCCCTCATTTATATTGATACGAGTAATGAACCGGGTGGTACCCCGGCAAGTATCCTGGTTTCCATCCACGGGCGGAAAAAGAGCCTCCCTCTGTGGCAAGAGGGTCTTGAGCGGGAACCTACAAGCTGGTTTCCTGAAATCCAGGAGGATGATCTGGCTTCCATCTTGTATACTCCAGGGGTTACCGGCCATAGCAAAGGGGTGATGCGCTCCCATCGCAACGTGCTTTTCATGGCCCAAGCCGGGTGTGCGCTGATGCATAGCTTTCCTCGGGATAGGCTCCTCTCGGTGACTCCCTTGGCCCATCCCTATGAATGTACCCTGGGACTCCTGGCAGCGGTCATGAGCGGGGCTTCGATCACCTATCTGGACCAGCCCTCTACCCCGGCGGCGGTGCTTTCAGCTGTACAGGATCTCCGGCCAACCATCATGGTAACCGTGCCGTCTTTTATCGAAAACCTATACCGCCGTCGTATTGCCCCAGCCCTCAAGGGGCATCCCCTCTATCAGTTCCCGCTGACCCGGTTTCTGGCAATCAAAATCGCGGGGTATAAACTCATCGCTGCCTTAGGTTCTTCAATCCGTTTCTTTGGTATTGGGGGCGCCCTTTCTCATGAAGTTGAAACCTTTCTGCGGAAGGTACAATTTCCCTATGCCCCGGCTTATGGTCTTACTGAAACCGCTTCTCTCATAGCCGGGACTGAGCCCTACCGTTTCCCCTTCGGCTCTGTAGGTAAGCCGCTCAAGGGGGTAGAGTTCCGTCTTTTTTCGCTTACCGGTAAAAAGATTTTGGGGGGTCCGGGGACTTTAGTGGAGTATATCGAAGGGGAAATCCAGGTGCACGGACCTCCGGTGATGCTGGGGTATTACCGGGATCCGGAAGGTACCCGGGGAGCTTTTACGGCGGATGGGTGGTTTAGAACCGGGGAAGTGGGCTTCCTGGATCCGACAGGGCATCTTTTTATCCGAGGAAGGCTCAAAGCCCTGATCCGGGGGCCTTCGGGGGAGCGTAGCTATCCTGAAGAAGTCCTCCTACCCCAACCTTGAGAGAAGATGCCCTGGTATATCCTAGATAAAGGAGAAAATCCGTGGTATTATGTGAAAAGGTCCATACCATGTGGTTGCTTTGGGGGAGGGGTTGGATGAGCTTAAGCGGATGGCCGCGGGATTTTTTCACAAGCCTCAATAGAGTTGTTCGGAAACCTCAGTTTCCGAACAACTTCCGCTTAAAAAACGATAAAAAACGTGGATTTTATTAAGAAATCCACGTTTTTTGGAGACTTGTTCGAGAACCAACCGGGT
>JAIRLU010000097.1 GCA_031259215.1 Treponema sp.
TTTGGATAAACCGCTCAAGATAAAACAACCAGAGCCATGCAGGTTGCCCTGTTCCGTTTGTGCTGGTTCGTGGGGTTCGTGTTTTTTGAATTACAGGGGTTTTAGCCTAAGCAAGGTACTAGGTCCCTTCGTTCCTCCCGTAAAGGGCTGCTGGTTCAGTATACAAGCATGAATCATAAAAGGGAACGCCCTTACCTTGGATAACAGGGTATCGGCGTTTAAAAGTATATCTCTTTATATAATAAGGATTTACGCACATACCTGCATAGTATCCGCGGGAATCTATTTCATTACTATACAATGAATTCAAAAAGTAAACGTCGATGCCCTGCTTGGATAAGCCCCTGTTACAGGCCCCTGCATCCGGGTAGTATGAAAAGCAGCGGAAGACCAAAGGCCCCAGGGCTGAAGTTCTCCCTACCCATCTTGGAGGCGTTCATGTCCCTTAACTGGAAGGAAATAAACCGCATCCTGGAAGAACTGGATTTGCCGGGCTTCCAGATACAGAAAGCAGTGCAAAGTACCTATGAGGTACTCTCTCTCAAGCTGCACCGCAGCTTTCCCCAAAGCAGCAGCAAGACCCTGCTCATCGCTCTCAGCCCTGGGGCTTGCAGGGTCCATGAGACCTGGCAGGCCATACCCAAACACGCCACGCCCCTGCGCTTTGCGGAATTGCTCAATTCCCGGGTAGTGAACGGCTGGATAGAAGAGGCGGTTCAGTTGGGGGATAACCGGATCATCCGGCTTATGATTCGGCTGGGACTGCACCGGTGGCGGCTCTACTGTAGGCTCTGGTCCAATGCCGCCAATGTACTGCTCACCGATGAGGAGGGCCTGGTCGTTGACGTCATGCGGCGCCTGCCTAAACAGGGGGAAATAAGCGGAGGCCGGTATACCCCAGAGGCGGTTCTGGGGAACCTTCCTCCTGGAACCCGAGAATATCCGATCCGAGAGTTTTCCGGGGAAAGCTTTAATGCCTTCATCGACGCCTGGTATACCGAACATGGAGGCCCTTTATCCCTAGACGCCCTGCGGGCCCGGGCCTGGAAGACCTTCGATACCCATGCCCGCCGCTTACAGGCAGCCCTGGAACGGCTCCGGGAAAAAGAAGGGGCTTTTGAGGATGCCCAGCCCTTCAAGGAATACGGGGATCTCATCCTGGGGCATATCCATACCATTAAACCAGGAGATTCCTGGCTTGAGGCGGAAAACTTCTATGATCCTGCCAGGGGAACCATACGGATTAAGCTGGATCCCCGGAAAAGCCCTGGGGCTCAGGCGGAACAGTACTATGACCAGTACCGGAAGGCAAAGAAGGGCCTCGCCCGGGTACAGGCTGAAATCGCCGCAGGAGCGCAGGAACTCCTACGCCTCGAAACCGCCCGGAATCGGGTCCTTGCGGAGACAAACCCCCTGGTCTTGCATAAGCTCCTTAAAGCCGGCCTCATCCAAAGGCCCTTTAGCCTGGAGGACGCCAAACCCCGGAACAGGGAACAAGACAAAAAACGGCCGGGCCTTGCGTTTTGGCGTAAGGACTGGCTCATCCTCGTGGGCAGGGACGGGGCGGAGAACGACCTTCTCCTCCGGCATTATGTGAAAGGGAAGGATCTCTGGCTGCATGTTCGGGACTATCCCGGATCCTATGTGTTTATCAAACAGCGTTCAGGGAAGTCAGTTCCCCTGGATATACTCCTGGATGCAGGGAATCTGGCCCTGTTCTATTCTAAGGGCCGGAATAACCGGGAGGGGGATCTGTTCTATACACCGGTTACATGCCTGCGTAGGGCAAAAGGGGGGCCTCCTGGTTTGGTGATTCCGACCCAGGAAAAGAACCTCCATATAAAACTCGACGAGAAGCGGCTCAAGGAACTAGAAACCTGCCGGGTCCACTCCGCTGTATGACGTGCCTTGGGGGAGGAATGGTGCCATGATTTACCCGCGCCTTGACAATCCGGTAAAAAATAAGACAGAATAACCCTATCCAGGAGACAGGAAGTCTTCTGCATATCCGCTGAAGCGGATCCTTCGTAGTGCGTAACTGGATCAATAAAAAATCCGCAGCTAATCGATGAACGGTTAGGCAGGAAGCCTGAAGGCGCAACAGGGTTGCGTCTCTTTTTTTATCCCTATTGGTATATGAAACCAAGGAGAAGTCTATGAAAAAACAAAGGATCCTCCTCTTGTTACTCGGCCTGGTTGTTTTTGGAGCAGCCCGGGGAGAATGTCGTGGAGTTCGAGAACAGCAAGCCCCTGTTCAAGAGCTTATCATCGGAGAACAGTTCGATCTTGGGAGTTTTGATCCCCTCCAGGGGATGCTGGATGATACCCAGATCCTGGTATATAACGGCCTCGTGGAAATTGACACTGACTTTAAACAGACCCCAGGCCTGGCAGAGTATTGGGAGATGAGCGGCGACGGCCGTATCTGGACCTTCAAACTGCGCCAGGGGGTACGCTTCCACGACGGGACCCCCTGGAACGCCCGTGCGGCCCTGGTTAACCTAGAAGGCCGCCTGAAGGGCTACCCCGGGACCGCTCATGTGGAGCGTTATGAGACCCCCGATGACTATACCTTGATCTTTCATCTCTCAAAGCCAAGCCCCACCTTAACCAGCGATCTTTCCCGTACCTTGATGAGCATGGTAAGCCCCAATGCCATCAACAGCGACGGTTCCCTCAAGGCAGCGGTGGGTACCGGCCCCTACACCTTGGCAAGCTGGAAAGGGGATGTGGAATATGCCTTTGAGGCCAATAAGGATTTCTGGGGAGGCCGGCCCAATCTGCAAAAGATCACCTTCAAGGTCATTACCGATGCTCAATCCCGGGCGCTTGCCCTTGAGACCGGGGAGATCGATATGATGAGCGGGTACCAATCCCTGACCGCGATCAAACGGCTCAAGGACAAGCCCCGGTTCCAGTTGATTATGAAAACCCAGAACACCTCTGCTGCCCTGTTTTACAACCTGCAGCGCCCGCCCTTGGACAGCCTCCCGGTGCGGAGGGCCATTGGCTTGTCCATTGATTTTACCACCTTGATTGGGAGTCTTTTACCAGGGCTTGCCGCTCCGCCGCAGGGCTTTTTTTCACCGGCCTACGGGGAACTAAACAACCCCAGGATCACCATGAATACCTATGACCTAGCCGCTGCTCAAGCTCTGTTGGAACAGGATGGCTGGGCCCCCGGCGCCGACGGGATTCGCGAAAAAGCAGGGACACCCTTACGTTTTTCCTTGACCTACCGGGTAAACAATACCGAGGACGCGCTCCTGGCCCCGGCGATCCAGGATTATCTCAAAGCCGCCGGGATAGACCTTACCCTTAATGGGGTGGAAGGAGGGGCTTTCGGCACTATCGAAGATACCAAGGACTACGATGTCATCCTCTCAGGACAATCTTTTATCCCTACCGATGATACCACCTTCAACTATGCCAACGGTTACTGGCATTCGGGAAGTTATTATAAAATCTATACGTCCCCAGAACTGGATGCCCTGATTGACACCCTGCAGGTTACCACGGATCCGGCGAAACGGGTGGAACTTAACTGGCAAATTCAGGAATCGATCATGGCTCAGTGTCCCACCCAGATCGTGTACCACCGGAACAGTATCCGCCTTGCCAAGGCGAATATCCGTAATTTCGCTATTTCTTCCGGGTGTTGGCATATCAACCGCTTGCTCAAAGACGCGGTGATTGGGCCGGTACCGCGCTAAATCGACTGATTCCATGCTGGGTTATGTACTGAAACGGCTGCTCCATTTCATACCGGTACTTTTAGGGGTTACGGTTTTAGTGTTTGCTTTATTGCGTCTTGCCCCGGGAGATGCTGCCCGGCTCAGGCTCGTTGCCCGGGGGTTTGACCCCAGCCCAGAAGCCCTCAGAGAGCTGCGGGAAACCCTGGGGCTTAACCGTCCCCTGGGGGAACAATACCTTCGCTGGCTCGGGGATATAGGGCGGCTTGATTTTGGCCGTTCCGTAGTAACGGGAAAGCCGGTGCTTACCGAGTACCTCCTCCATCTCAAGGCTAGTGGGGCCTTGGGATTTTCCGCGCTGCTGTTCAGCGCGGGGATCGCCTTTCCCGCAGGGGTCTTTTCCGCCATGTTTAAGGGCCGGGCGTTCGATGCCCTTTGTCGAGCTGCAGCCATTACCTTCCTCTCCATACCTTCTTTTTGTTTAGGGCTTTTTTTCATCCTCTTCTTTAGTGTTACCTTGGGGTGGTTCCCTTCTTTTGGGTTCGGAAGTTTTCGGCATCTGGTATTGCCGGTACTGACCTTAGGCCTCGGATCCGCGGCCCAGTATACCCGGTTTATCCGAAGCGTCCTCTTAGAGGAATTTTCTAAAGACTATATCCGTGCAGCCCGGGCCCGGGGCATCAAACCGGTCGCATTGGTATGGGGGCTGGCCCTCAAAAACGCCGCAGCCCCGGTGCTTACCACCTTAGGCATGCATCTTGCCTTGCTCTTGGGAGGATCCGCCGTGGTGGAAAAGGTCTTTAGCTGGCCCGGGGCGGGAAAATACCTCATTGACGCGATTCTGCAGCGGGACTATCCGGTGGTGCAATGCGTGGTAATCTGTCTTGCCTGCTTTTTTGCGGGGATCAACCTGCTTACGGATATCCTGTGTATGCTCATAGATCCGCAGCTCCGTCATTCCACGGTGAAGAAAGCCCTATGAAAGGGTTTAGGGAGAAACCGGTGTTCTCCAGTCCCCTATTCATATTAGGCGCGGGGTTGGCCATCTTTTTTATGCTGATCGCGCTTTTCGGCAGCCTCCTCATGCCTCAGGATCCGCTCAAAACGGATCTCTCCCAGATCCTCGCCGCTCCGAACCGTGAATACCCTTTGGGAACCGATACCCTGGGACGGTGTGTCCTTTCCCGGCTCATTGGGGGCTGCAGGACCACCTTGGGCGCGGCTATACTGACAGAAACCGCCATCCTCCTCATCGGGTTAAGCCTGGGGACTGTGGCAGGTTATTTTGGCGGCATCTTCGACGGGATTCTCCTCATGGTAATCGATATATTGCTGGCTTTTCCAAGCCTCATCTTGGCCCTCGTGATAGCCGGTCTCTTAGGGCAGGGTCTGGGGAACCTGCTCTTTGCCATGATCGCGGTCTATTGGGTGGAATATGCCCGCTTGGCTCGCAGTATGACCCGAAACATCCGGGAAAAAACCTTCGTCATCGCCGCAATCGCTTCGGGCAGTAGCCCGGTGCGGATCATCCTCCGCCATATCCTTCCCCATATACTGCCGGGGATGTTGGTATACGCTGCCCTGGGTATGTCTTCTATCATCTTGAGTATTTCTTCGCTGTCTTTTATTGGACTGGGGGTACGGCCGCCTTTTCCCGAATGGGGGGCCCTCATTACGGAGGCCCGGGATTATATGAGCATCCTACCGGTGCCCCTTTTCGCGGCCGCGGCGTGTATCCTGCTCTCCGCGGCCTGTTTTCAAATGCTCGGAGAAACCCTGCAAGGCCTCTTAAGCCCCCGGCAAAGCCAGCTCGGTTTGCCGGACTCCTGTAAAACCCTAAGGAATTCGGTTCATGCTCAGCGTACAGGATCTTAGGAAGTGCTATGCCAACGGGACCTGGGCGCTACAAGGGGTAACCTTCAAATTGGAAAGAGGGAATTGCCTTGGCCTTGTGGGGGTATCGGGGTGCGGCAAATCAACTTTGGCACGAATCATCTGCGGCCTGGAAGGTTTTCAGAGCGGGGAGATAAGCCTAGAGGGGATCAGGTACCGAGGCTTGAGGAGGCAGGATCCACGGATCCTACGGAGGCAGGTACAGATGGTCTTTCAGGACACCAGCGGTTCCCTGGATCCCCGCTGCAAGGTTTGGCAAACCCTGGAAGAACCCCTCACCAATTATGAGCGACTCTCCCGGGCTGCAGTGCGCTCCCGGGTAGAAGGACTTTTGGCCCAGGTAGGCCTGGGAACGGACCTGGCCGGGAGCTATCCCCACGAACTTTCCGGAGGTCAGCGGCAGCGGGTGGTTATTGCCCGGGCCCTGGCAGTGGAACCGGCCTACCTCATCTGCGACGAACCGGTTTCCAGTTTGGATAGAGAGACTCGGGAACAGATCCTATCGCTCCTGCTGAAGCTCCAGAAACCAGGTGATTCCACTGCCCGGGGAATCCTCTTTATCACCCACGACATAGCCCTGGCCTTCCGAATGAGTACCCATATCCTGGTCATGCGGGATGGGACCATACTAGAGGATCTCCACGGTGGCGCGTCCTGTGCCAGAGACCCCTATACCCGCGGGCTGTTTGCAGCGTTGCCCTATCCTGAAACAGGCGGCTTATGCTGAAGGTACGGCATCTAACCGTACACTTCCCCCATCCCCAAGGAGATAGGGTTCCCCTGCTGGATTGGAACCTGGACCTAGCGCCGGGGGAAATTCTCGGGCTTGTGGGCAGATCCGGCTGCGGCAAAACGGTATTTTGTTCTACCCTGATGGGTATCCTGGAACCGCCAGGATACGTGGCAGGAGGGGACATAGGGTTCTGTACTCCAGAAACAGGCACCATCCATGTATTGACTTTAACTGAAAGACAATGGCAGCGGATTCGGGGCCGCAGGATAAGTATGATCTTTCAAAATCCCCTGGCGTCCTTGAGTCCAACCCATAAAGTAGGAAGCCATTTTCATGGGTTATGGAAAGCCCATGCTCCAAGGATGGGGAGAAAGGCCCGGATCGAACAGGCAGAGGCGCTCTTGGCTCAGATGCTTTTCCCGGATCCTCGGCGAATCATGGAATCCTATGCTCATGAACTTTCCGGTGGCATGGGGCAGCGAGTCGCCATCGCCTTGGCCCTGGCCCATAGACCTGAGCTGCTTATCGCGGACGAGCCGACCACTGCATTGGATGTCATAAGCGAGTCTCAGATCATCCGCCTGTTTGCGCGGATCCGAAAGGAATTAGGGACCGCAATCCTGTTTGTTTCTCATGACGAGCCTATGCTCAGGGGGATTACCGACCGGCTGGTGAGGATGCCTTATGCTTAGGGCCTGGGGAAGGTTGTTATGGCCCCATATGCACTAATTTAACAAGCATTGCACATCTGGTACTATAACCTTTTCCGGGTTACCCCGGGTGTTGTTTCCGATTATTCTCTCAATTTCCTTTTGAATGGTGCCATATTTTTGTACAATCGGTTTCCATCCGCCGCCGTGTTTACGGATACGGTTATGCTCAATAGTGCCTTCCCGCAATTCTTTTTTACCCCTGCTTATGGTTGTTTGAGACACCCTGGTCAATTCATGGACGGCCTTTAATCCTCCGTAACCCAGACCTTCCACCTCTGTCGCCAGATAGATTCTTTTTTGTTTTTCATCTAACAGGGGAAGCATCTTTTTTATCCTGCTTTCCACAATACTATCTATAGTTTTCACCCCTCATCTTAAACTATAAATAGTATAACGTCACTCCTTAATAATGGCACTCGGCAATTCCTAGCGCAAAAAATATAATGCGTTAGGAGGAAAGATGAGTTATCAAAGAATGACCCTGGTAGAACGAATGGACATTTTTAAATTGCTGTATGTTGAATGGCTTAAGCCTTCGGCCATAGCGACGGCGCTGAACCGCAAGCCGTCCAGTATCACCCGTGAACTGGAGAAGGGCGTTGATTTTATGAAAATCTACGGAAAATACGGGACCCAGTTCAAATATCCGTTTCTTGACAAGCTTGTTACAGTTCCTACTCCGGGTAACACAGCCATCAGCCTGAATACCGGTCTTAAACCGGAAGAAGGCTTTACAGTCGAGGGCGGCATCGGGCTAAACTTTAAACAATTTGTAAAACTTGACGCGAATATTTATTATCTGAAAATTGATAACGAAATCTTCGCCGATGCGCTTACATGGGTTTATATGAATATGGACCCAATCGACAGGCTGGGAACCAATATCGGACTAACTGTTACACCGGTTAAATATGTGGAACTGGACATTGTCTATGGGTTTGTAAAAGCGGAATTTTCCGAAGGTCCCAATGAAGGGAAAACTGTCCCTTTGATGGCGGCGCATACCTTTCAAGGCTCTTTAATGCTGCGCCTGCCTGTCGGATTAAGCTTTGGCCCCAATATACTTTTCAAAAGCAAAATGTATCCGGCCATGGATTATACTAATACCGCATCAATTGGCTCAAGCCTTATATGGGGCTTACAGGCACGGTACGTCATCAATAAATTTAAAGGCGAGCTTGCCGTATTTCAAATGTGCGTCCATCAAAAATAATCCGCGCTTCTATGCTCTGATCATCCACATTAACAAACGGTTTAATCAGACGGTCAATAATGTCCTGTTCAACAGGGGAATTCATACCGGGATTAACGGGGCATATTTTTTTAACGACAAAAATGTTTCATAGGAGGAAGTTGAGCCATTATTGCGATCTTTTGCTGGACAAAACAGTAACGGTTTGGTAATTCTGCGTATGGACAGCGCGGCGTCTTACGGCAAATTTTTTTCTATCCTTGACGCTTCCCGTAACGCGGGAATAAAAAATCTGCATCTGGCCTATGAAGAATGGACAGTGAGCAATGAGCAATAGAATATTTTTGATGATGATTGGATTTTCGGCGGTGCTGCACGGATTGACGTTTGCCTGCCTGTCCGTCGGCGGGACTCGCGCTCCCGCCCCCATCGCGGAGACTCAATCCGTTTCAACGATAAGGCAATGCGTAATAATAACTTGACACATATAATAACGAACACTAAACTATAGGCATGAGAAGCAAGGAAGAAACGATAGAACTAATTCGTAATCAGTTTGTATCATTGACTGGCGTATTGGATGAAAGAAGTAGAAGGCAATGGGCCGCGACCGAGGTGGAAAAATATGGACGCGGAGGGTTACGGTGGGTTGGTGAAGCAACTGGAATGTCCCATAACACCAGAGCGCGGGGTATGAAAGAAATACAAGAACGCCGGCAATTACCTGCGGAAGAACATCGATATCCGCCCGAATCCGGCAAAAAGGCGGCGGAAGAAAAAGACCGTGAATTGCTCCCGTTATTACGAAAGCTGGTGGAACCAACGAGCCAGGGAGACCCCATGAAACCCTTATGCTGGATAACCCTCAGTACCTATGCGCCATAGCGGAAGAACTGACGAAGCACGGGCATCCGCTCAGCCCTCGTACGGTGGCCAGTAGGTTAAAAGCCGATGACTACCGGCTGCAAAGCAACCGGAAGACAACAGAAGGGAAACAGTATCCGGACCGGAATGAACAGTTTGAATATATAAACCGTCAAAGTCTGAGATTCATGGGGAGAGGAGAGCCTGTGGTGTCGGTAGACACGAAAAAGAAGGAATTGGTATGGATTTTTGCAAATAAGGGACGGGAATGGCGGCCGAAAGGGAAGCTGGGGGAAGTTCTGGTGCATGATTTTACGGACAACGAATTGGGCAAAGCCATACCGTATGGGGTATATGAGGTGAAGGAAAACGAGGGATGGGTGAGCGTCGGGATAGAGCATGACACGGCGGGATTTGCGGCGGAAGCGTTGTGGCGGTGGTGGCAGAAGATGGGAAGGAAACGATACGGGGGAGCGAAAAAGATACTTATCATGGCTGACGGAGGGGGGAGCAACGGAAGCTGGAGTCGTTTATGGAAAACGGCGCTCCAGGGCATGGCTAATAAGACAGGGCTGGTAATACAAGTTTGTCATTTTCTTCCCGGGACGAGCACATAGAACTAGATAGAACATAAAATGTTCAGTTATATAACACAAAACTGGCACGGCTGGCCATTGATAAGTCATGAAGTTGTTATAAATTTAATCGCGAACACAGGTACCGGGAGTGGTGTAAGAATAAGGGCGGGGCTGGATACCGGCCACTATGAGACAGGGAAAAAAGTAAGTGACGAAGAATTACAAAAGATAAAAGTAAAACACGCACTGTTTCACGGAGATTGGAATTATTCTATCTCTCCGGATGTCTAAATATGTCATGTTATTTCTACGCAATGCCTAAGGATGATAAAAACCGGGGCAAGGCCGCAACAAACCGCGCCGCCCAAACTGTTTGAAAAAAAGGTTGTCGAAAAAATCATTGAAATTCCGCCTGAAATCATTCCCGCGGAGGAGACGGACAATTACGAAGAAGCGCGGGAGGCGGCACAACAGAGCGATACCGACGATGACGAAGAGGCGCGGGAGGACGGCGGGAACGGGCAGGAAAGCGCGGCGGGAGAAGACGGCGCGATTACCGACCGCGAATACAATGCGCTGTTGGCGTGCATAAAAGACTATATCAACAAGAATCTGGTTTATCCGGCTATGGCGAGGCGGCGCAACATAGAAGGAATTGTCGGCGTGTCTTTTGAGATTGACGGTAACGGCGCGGTATCGGCTATAGCGGTGTATGATCCGTCGGGCAGCCCGATTCTGGATAACACCGCCGTCTCGCTCGTAAAAAAGATTCGCCCGGTAATAAACAAAACGCGAAAAAGAAAACTGGCTTTGAAGGTAAACATAGATTATACGCTTACGGGATAAGGAATAGATTTGCGGAATAAAACAGCTTTTTTGAATTTACCATGTCTATACCCCCTGTCAATAAGTTAAGAATTCTTGTCCACTGATTACACGGATTTTCACAGATTGAAGAAGGCTTTTGGTGGGCACTCGGTAATTCCTAACGCAATTCTGAGAATACCTCATAAGGGGTTCTAAAGTCAAGTGTTTTTCTTGGACGATCATTGAGCAGTCTCGCAATTCTTGACACGTCCCGCTGGGTCA
>JAIRLU010000260.1 GCA_031259215.1 Treponema sp.
CGGGAGACCGTAGCGCCGATTCGGTATATCCTCTCCAGAGACGGAACCAAGAGGGCAATGTCCGCGGATTTCCGCAGGGTGTTTTCTGTTTCCATGGTCAGGCTGATTATCCCGGCGCCTTTTTCCCGCGCCCATTTGGATACGGTGAGCATGGCGGGGGTTTCACCGGAATAGGATATGATGAAGGCACTATCCCCCTTTTTCAGATTACAAGCGGCGGTGATCTGAAGATCCGTATCATGGAAGCAGGAGCAGGGGAACCCGATGCGGATAAGTTTCTGGGACAGGTCTTGGGCGGCAAGCCCGGAAGCCCCGATGCCGAAGATATAGTTCATCCGGGCAGAACGGATGAGTTCCGCCGCGCGGCTTATCAGGGGAATATCGATGAGGGATTCCAGCCGGGCGATGCTCCGCTGTATTCCGCCAATGACTCCTTTGACCACCAGGGCAGGGTTCATGTCCGATTCAAGCTCCAAATCCGGCAGAAACCGGTCATCGGAACTGCGGAATATGTCATGGGAAAGGCGCAGCTTGAAATCGGCAAAACCTTCGGCGCCGATTCTCCGGCAGAACCTGACAATAGCGGCCTGGCTTACCCCGCTCTTCCGGGCCAGTTCAACCAGATTGTAATGCAGGACGTTTTTTGATTCCTTAAGAACATATTCGGCAACTTTCTTTTCCACCGCGGGGAATTCCGTCAAATACCGGTGGATAGCGTAGAGGGCGCTTTCCATGAAGTCAGGAGTTTGCCGCTAGGGCGCTGATATGCCCTCCCGCTTCCCTGAGCAGGGCTTCGGCTCGGGTCTTGCCGGTTCCCAGGAAGACCATGACGATGGCGGTTTTGGGATTTTTCCCCGACGCCGCAAAAGCCGCCTCCGCCTGTTCTGTGGAACAGCCCGTTACTTCCCGAATAAGGCGTACAGACCGGAGGATCAGTTTATGGTTTACCGGACGGAGATCCACCATCAAATTTTTGTAGACCTTCCCTATGCGGATCATGCTGGCGGTGGAAAGCATGTTGAGGATCAGTTTTTGGGCGGTTCCGCTTTTCATCCGGGTGGAGCCGGTTACCACTTCCGGCCCCACATCCACATAGAGCCGGTGCTTAACCAGGGGGAAGGTCTTTGAATCCTGGTTGCAGCTTACGGCCCCGGTTACCGCCCCCAACTGCCGGGCATAGTCCAGCGCCCCCAGCACATAGGGCGCCTGCCCCGAGGCGGTGATCCCCACCAGGACATCCCGGGCAGTAAAGCCGATTTTCTTGAGATCCCCAATCCCCTCCTCGGCCCGGTCTTCGGCGGCCTCCACGGATGCGGTGAGGGCCTCCCGGCCCCCGGCGATAAGGCCCTGAACCATCTCCGGGCTTACCCCGAAGGTAGGGGGGCACTCGGAGGCGTCAAGTACCCCAAGCCGTCCGGAGGTTCCCGCCCCGATGTAGATGAGCCGTCCTCCGTTTTGAAAGGAGACCACGATGTCGTCCACCAGGGCGGCGATTTCCGGGAGTATCTTTTCTACCGCCAGGGGAACCTTCTTATCCTCGCCGTTGATGATCTTCATGATTTCAAGGGAATCCTTGGAATCAATGTCCGCGGAAGCTGCGTTGCGCTGTTCCGTGGTGTAAAGGCTAAGCGTATCGCTCATGATCAAGCTCCTTGAGTCCCGCCGCCGCAGCGCAGGATCGCCAGGTTATGAAAAATATGGCGGACGCGGAAAATTCCCGCGTTATCCCGCCGGGGATGAATCCGGTTGGAGAGAAGAATCGCATAGAGCCTCCGGCTGGGATCGATCCAAAGACTGGTTCCGGTAAAACCCGTATGTCCGAAACTCTCTTCCGGCATGAGGTCCCCCGCAGCCGAACCCGGCCCCTTTAACATCCAGCCCAAACCCCGGTTCTCCCCCCTGCCCTGGGTCAGGTTGGATGTCATCAGTGAGGCCGTGGGCCGATGGAGAAAGTCCCCCCGGCCCTCCAAGGAATCCAGAACCGCAGCGGCCAGGCGGGCCATGTCGCGGACGGTGGAAAAGATCCCCGCGTTGCCGCTTACCCCGCCCAGGATCGCGGCGTTTTCGTCGTGGACTTGGCCCCTAAGCGCAACGCCCTGCCGGGGGCAAACTTCGGTAGGGGCAATCCGGGTAATTTTCTCATCCGGGGGATTGTACCCGGTTTCAGCCATTCCCAGGGGGGCAGTAACCCTGACCCGGATTAGCTCATCCAGACCCGCGCTGTCCACTGCGGAGGCAATCTCCCCCAAGAGGATGAAGGCTTCGCAGGTGTACAGCGCTCCTTCGTCCCGGCGGATGCCGGTGGAGCGGATGGCCTCCAGCAGGTCCTCACGGGTATGGGCGTAACGGTACAGCATGGTTCCCCCAGGCAGGGGGGCGGTATGGGTCAGAAGCCGGAACAAGGTGGTTCCTCCCAGGGGGGAATCCCTGAAAGCGGGGAGGAAATAATCCACCCGGTCTTCCAGCCGGATAAGGCCGTCTTCAAGCTGCTTCATCAGGGCCAGGGTGGTAAACAATTTAGTCAGGGATGCCAGATCGTAGAGGCTGTCTTCGGCAGCCGCCTCCAGACCGGCGCCCAAAAGCCCCACCGCGCCCGTTTCGAGCGTTTCCTTCCCCCCGATTGCCCAGGCCGCGCCGGGGAAAGCTCCCCCGGCAACACAGGTTTCCAGATAATCCTTTATCGCCTTCATCGTTTTCCCGCTATTTTATGGCCCCCGCAGTCATTCCCCGGATAAAGTATTTGGACATGAAAAGGTACAGGATAAGCATGGGCAGGGTGGAGATGGAAAGGCCTGTAAAAAGGAGGCTCCAATTGGTACTGAACTGGCCGAAAAAGGTAGAAAGCCCCACAGGCAGGGTTTTAAGCCGGTTGGTCTGAATGAACACCAGGGGGAAAAAGAAATCGTTCCAAATGGGTACCGCGTTGTAAATCGTTACTAGGGCGATGGCAGACTGGGTAACGGGCATGATGATGCGGCGGTAGATGCCCCAATCGTTACAGCCGTCGATCCGGGCCGCATATTCCAGGTCTACGGGGATGGTTTTCATAAACCCCGAAAGAATGAACACCGTGGAGGGAAGCCCCATAGCGATAAAAATCATGATAATAGAAAGGTGGGTGTCCATGAGCCCCAAGTTCTTTATAATAAGGAAAAGAGGGATGATGGCGACTTTGAGGGGCAGCATGATGCCGCTGAGGAACAGCATGTATATCCAGGTACGGAGTTTGTACCGGTAACGGGAGACTCCGTAAGAGGCCATGGATCCCAGGAGGATCACAAAAGCCATAGCGATGGCGGTAACAATAAAACTGTTCTTAAAGTAACCGCCGAACCCCCGGTCAATCCAGACGGTCTTGTAATTCTCAAACAACAGGGTTTCGGGGAAGCCAAAGGGATTCTGGAATATTTCCCTGGTGGTCTTGAGGGAAGAGACGACCATGTTGAACAGGGGATAGAAAATCAGCGCCACATATATCCCCATAAGAAGATGCACTATCCCCAGGAGAGTATTTCTACCCCATTTTTTTCCGGTGTACTTAAAATCAATGGTCATAGCTCCACCTCCCGGGATTTGGTTGCCGTGATGGAGAAGATGGAAATGAGGAAGGTGAAGACATAGATGATTACTCCGATGGCGCTTCCTATGCCGATGGCGGGATTCCCCGAATCCACCCCACCGAAGGCGGTACGGTAGAACATGGTCCCCAGGGTATCGGTGGCATAATTCGGCCCCCCTTCCGGGCCGGTCATGGTAAAGATTTGCTCAAAGACGTTGAGGCTTCCAATGATGGTGAGGACCGCGATGACGGTTACCGAAGGCAGAATCAGGGGAAAGATGATGCGGCCAAACATCTTCCATTCTCCTACCCCGTCCAGGTAGGCGGCCTCAATACAGTCTGCGGGAACGCCGTCAACGGCGGCCAGAAACACCAGAGAGGGAAACCCAACCCAGCGCCAGATATTGACGACAATGATGGAAAAGGTGGCTAGTTTTTCTTCTCCCAGCCAGGCATGGACCAGGTTATTTAATCCTATAATTTTTAAGAATTCATTGACAAGACCGTTGGGTCTGAGGTACAGTCCCCAGAGAAAACTTACCACGACAATAGAAAAAAGCACGGGAATAAAAAAGACCCGTTTAAAAAATTCGTGTCCCGGAATACGCCGGGAAAGCATATAGCCGAAAAGCATACCCAGGGAATTCTGCACAATCATGGTGGTAAGAAACCACTTCAGGTTATTTCCCAGGGCGTTAAAGAAACGTTCCTTGTAGGGGTAGGTAAAAAAAATGGTCCTGAAATTATCAAGGCCGATAAACTCCCCCCGAAGAAGCTGCCTCCAACTGAAAAGACTGTTGAAAAGAGAAACAAAAAGAGGCAAGAGGATAAACACAAAAACTACCGCCAAACCGGGAAAGACGAAAAAGAAGATCCAAAGGCCCGTGTTTATTTCCTTATTCCGCATGGTGTTCTCCTGGTTTTAAGAGGGGGCGCGTTGCCCCGTAACGCCCCCACAAGGGGACAAGGCCCCCCGGGGGCTTGAAACAGACTCAACAATACTTATTTTTTGAACGGTTCAAACCAGGTAGCAACCCCGTCCTGGACCTTCTTGGCAACATCCGCGGGGCTCATCTGGCCGCCGTACATCCCCTGTAGGGCGGCCTGGACTTCGACGGACCCGGTGGGCTGGCCGTAACGGAACCCTACCACAAAGATATGCGGGGTGTTGTTTTTTTGGAAGTCGAGTATCTTGGTAATAAACGGATCCGCGGCGGTGTTTACGCCCGGAACCGCGGTAACCCATTGAATCGCCTTTACGTGCATTTCCCCGGTTTCTTTTCCCGCGAAGAATTTAAGGAGCTTGAGGGCGGCGTCCCTCTGCGTTGTGGCGGTGTTCATGGCGTAACTACCGTCGGCGTAAACCGATACATAGCTGGTATCTCCCGCTTTGGCAACCGGCGGTTTCATAATGTCGTACTTGAGCGCAGGATTCTGGACAGTAAAATACGCAGCGTCATAAGAACCGCCGAGGAAATGGGCGGCCTGCTCGTTGATGAAAAGGGCGCGGGCGTCGTCATAGCTCACACCCAGCACCATGTCCGGCACGTAAGGCTTAAGCTGGTTGAGCTTTTCAATAGCCCCGATAAAGGCAGGATCCTGGAAGGTCGTCTGCCCCGCCCTTACTTTTTCGTAGAAATCGTTGGCGCCGTAAAAATTGGGAGCAAGGTTGCCCAGCATGGTTTCAAAATCCCAGGCATCTTTACCGCCGAACCCGATGGGGGTTATCCCCGCCTTCTTAACGGCTTCCAGATTGGCAATAAATTCGTCCCAGGTTACGGGAATTTTGAGGCCTAGTTTGCTGTAAATATCCGTGTTGTAGAAGATCACGCAGGTTTGGCTTGCCATGGGGACCCCGTAGATCTTTCCATCCGTTACCGAAGTGCAACCCCGGCGGTTGGCGTCGTTGAAATTCTTCAGTTCCGGCATCAGATCGTCCAGGGCCTGCATATAGCCGGATTGGGCGAAGGCCTCAAAGCCGCCATAAGAACGGGCCATGAACACATCCGGCCCGGAACCGCCATTGAGCGCCGCCGCCAGAATGGTGTTGTATTCAGTGTTCCGGTGCGCGGTATGGACCACGTCAATGTCAGGATTTTGGGCCTCGAAGATCTTGAACAACTCCTCGTAGGCGTCCACATCCTCGGTCCGCCAGGACCAGAAGTTGAGTACCGTCTTCCCTCCGGATGACCCGTCCTGCTGCTTGGCGCCGCCGGCAAAAGCCAAAGACGCGGCGCAAACCGCACATAGAAATAAAATCGCCGATTTTTTCATTACTTCTCCTCCTCATAAAAATATGCGCTTAAAACCCGCGCGGGAATAGAATGTCCCGCACGGTATTTCCGCGTGGGTCTTAAGTTACCTGATACAGGTCTTCATCATAAAACCGGAACTCCCTTGTTTTTTCGATCCACGCCTTTTCTTCCCGCCTGAAGTAATCAGTTAAATCCGCAGCGTCAAACCTGCTGCCCGTCAGGTAATCCAGAATCACTGGATCCCCCGCCAATAGTTCAATAGCCGGACGGTCATTCCCCGCCTCATATTTCCCCGGCAGGAAGGAAAACCCTTCGCTGTTTTCCGCCATAAAACGGATGATCCTGAGCGCGTGGAGCAGGGCGTGATAGTATTTGCCCGGATGATGAATCAACTGAAAGCCGAAACAGCATTGCCCCTGGTATTTGTGGAAACCGGGAATAAAACG
>JAIRLU010000102.1 GCA_031259215.1 Treponema sp.
CCCGGTTGGTTCTCGAACAAGTCTCCAAAAAAACGTGGATTTCTTAGTAAAATCCACGTTTTTTATCGTTTTTTAAGCGGAAGTTGTTCGGAAACTGAGGTTTCCGAACAACTCTATTACACGAATTAACGCTCAGGTATCCGGATAATTCGTGAACATGAGCGTTTCTTCGCGGACCCTTAGTGTTCCATCGAACTCACGTTACTTAAAGCCGGTTTCAAACCTTCAGATTAAGGTTCAAAACCGGCTATTGTTTTAAAAACAGTAATTACCTGTCGTTTGTATGGATGTGGCGAAGCCCTATCTCTCCTCAGGGAATAAACGCACTTACCATCGGACCCCAGACCGTCTTTCGACGGCTGCGGTACTCAAACCCCATCACGTCCTTCTGCTGTTTTATGTAGAACGACTTGGTAAGCTATTCCAGGTTTTCAGGGGTTTCGCCCTCCGGCGGAACCACCCCATACCAGTGCGGTAGCTCTTGTTGACCCTATCATTGGGGTCTCCACCCTCACCTGAACCGTGGGCCTGTGCTTTCGGTCTTTGCCATATCCTGAGGATTGACCCTCAGACTCATACTATCCCCGTGGATCATGGGGGGGCCCTGTACGTACAAACATAACAAGGCTTGCTCAGATAATACTCCTTCTTACATAAAACCATATAAACTTTATTGGACTTGTTCAATAACCCGGTTGGTTATTTCACAAGTCTTGCAAAATGCTCCGCATTTTGCTGTTTTTTAAGCGGAAGTTGTTCAGAAACTGAGGTTTCTGAACAACTCTATTATATGATATACCATGCCGTACTGTTGCGCTAGTATCTTTCTACCTCTTTGCTGGAAATCCCGAGATCTTTCCTCATCAGGTAACTTTGAAGCGGGAACTGGACCTTACTCCATCTGGTAGACAAAAAAATAAGCATGGACTTCAACAACAAGGAGTGAAAAAGGGGAAAGAAACACAAAGAACCGCAGGTACACGCGAGGAATTCAAGGCCGAAGCGGTAGCATCGGCGGAGAAAGAAACCGAAAATTCTGGAAATCACCGGTTTTTTTGAGCATCTTTTTCTCCTCTTTACCTGCATTCCGCACATAGCCTATGTGGAGCGTACACAAGGCATATAGTGAAACCACCCATAGATGGGTAGGGAATACTAAAGGTCCGCGAAGGAACGCGAATTATTACAATTGTGTAAACGCACACAGGGTAAAGTCCAAGCAATAAGGAGGCCGATATGGTGCACACCAAGGCTTACGTCCCGACAAGGGATGCGGATTTTGAAGGCTGACTTAAAAATCTGAGAAACTATGTATTGGAAAAGGCCGGTGGAGCGTCCCCGGCGGGGGCAGCTATTTCCCAAAACGCAGTTTCGCTGGAATCCGTTTCTTCTATTGGGACAAGAAGGAGGGCAGGTACCTTAGAGTTATTCGGAAACCTCAGTTTCCGAATAACTCTACTATTAAAACAAGCCCACGGCTCGTAAGACGGATATGAGACTAAACATAGTAAACATGGACAGCACCGTAGAGAGGTACACGGTTTGAGCTGCGAATGCCGGATCCATCTGGTAGTTTCGCGCCATCACCAGATTAGCAACCGCACAAGGGGCCCCAAAAACCACCATCAAGGCCCCCAGTTCTTGCCCCCGGAAGCCCACCCCAATGATTATGGGGAGCAAGATCCCTGGAATAATCACGAGGCGCACCATACAGGCCCCCAGCACCGGACCGATGTTATGGGCCAGTTTTTTCAGATCGATCTGCGCCCCGAGGAGGAGGAGCGAAATGGGGGTACCCGTAAGCGCTACGGATCGGATCCCCTTGGTCAGGAAAACAGGTAGGTCAATATGGCATATAGAAAGGAGGATTCCCAGCACTGAACCGATAATGAGGGGGTTCTTCCCAATATCCAGGGCGGTACGTTTGAGCGCCCCATCCAGGGGAGCGGTCTCCTCGGAGCTATTATCGATCAGGCGGGTATGATAGACCATGATGATCACCGTCAAGAAGTTGAACAGGATAATCGTAACCGGTACCAGCATGGCAGCAACCTTGACACCGGATTCCCCGAAAAGATTGACCGCTAAGGGTAAGGCATAAATGATATTGTTTGAACGGAATGAGCAAACAATGAAGATACAGCGCCGAGAAGGCTCTTTGATCGTAACGGTGAAGATAAGCCAAGCTAGGCCCGCAATGAGGAAAATACTCATGGTGGTGAAGATCAAGAGCTTGAGATTAAATTCCGCATAATAATCAATAGAGAGGGTACTGTTGAATATATGCAGGGAAAGGAGGTAACGAAAACATAGTTTGTTCAGGACCTCAATATCCGCTTCTTTAATATCTTTACGCCAGGCAATAAGCCACCCCAAGGCTACGGTAAATAGCAAGGGGGCAATGGCGTTAAAGCTAAAGCCTAGTACCTCCACGACTCACCCCTCCTCCACTGGAAAAATATCACATCGGACGCCCCTGGAGGTATGCTTCCAGCAGGACCTGTTCATTATCAGGGAAGGAAAGAAATTCCAGGATAAGCACCCGCCCAGGGTGGACGAGCCTGCAAACCGGGGACAGGATAGCTGCTCCTGCCCGAAGGGAACAGCCCGGTAATTCCATGTTCACCGGGATGTTTTTCATCGCCGCCATACCATCGGGATAAAAGGAAAGGCCCCTCAAGGAAATGCTGATAACCCTTCCGGTGATGAGCAGCTTGGTAAGGGGATGGGAAATCACCAGGCCAAAACGGTTCCATGCTTCCTCAAAGTACCGGCGCACCCGGTAGTGTTCCTGGGCCGGAATGCCTATCCGTAACAGATCCTGCAGCCGCATAATTTCTCGCGGATCATCCAGGGCTTCCATAACCAGGCCGTTCACTCCCAGATAAAATGCTTTTGAGGCTGCTTCCAAAGGGAACTGGATACCCTTAAGGATGATAATGGGGCAGGCCTCTTTGGTTCGTTCGCTTCTGACGAATTGCAACAAGGCCTTCCAATGCCGAGGAAAATCTTGGGCGCTGATGATGATCCCCTGGGGATCCGCTTCATCCAGGTTGTCCATGCTTTTCAGTACATACCGATACCGGATAAGATCGAATCCCATAGATGTGGTATAGTAAGAAATCCGATCAAAGGTATCATCAGAACCAATGACCAGCAGTAGCTTCATCGAGTCTCCGGCTCATTCAGTTCCTAAATTGATAACCGAATAATCCACGATGGTCCATATATCGTATTTACGGCGTACATAATAGGTGTACCGTTTCCTTTCCGTAACGGTGGATCCAATCCTAAACTTCTCCAGGGCCACCACCGTACCTTCCATTTCATTGTAGTTGGTCCGTTCAATCTGGAATTCGATGGGGATCATGACAATATCCCCGTCCACCACGGAACGCTGCAAGTCCATCCGGTACTGGGCGATCATCTGCTGGCGGCCTTCTTCGGATTCCGTAAGCCATTGCCGCTGCCGTACCCCATCCCGGGTAAGCATGGATTCCAGGTCAAGGTAAAGAAAGACCTTTTCCCATTGGGACTTTTGCCGGGCGTTTAACAGGTATTTGACCACCTCATCAGGAGGCAGTTTCTCCCGCACCAAGACCGCATTGGTCTCCACATCCATTTCCAGGGGTATCCCCTCAGGGCCTATCAGGGAAGGAGGCCGGAGGCTCAAGGAAAGCCGGTTTGATTCCAGGGGACTGACTGAACTCTCTACCGATGCGATCCGGTACAATTCGGGGTACATCCGGGCTTGCACGATGAAGGAACCACTTTGCTGCAGATCCACATAGTCTCTGATATTTTCGACAAACGAGAAGGACTCCCCACTGGCGATGGATACTTCCCGGAAATACACCTGCTGACTTTGGCTCCGTTTACGCAGTAAAAGCGGCGAAGGGTCTACGAGTCGGTTCGTCATGGTCCGCACGTCAAAATCTATGGAGAAGACCCGCTCATCCGCCAACTTGAACCGGAAGGGAGCAGGGCTATTATTGGTGATGGTTACCTGTACATAGATAGGCTCGATCCTGCCTGAAAGGTCTACCGGTCCATATACATAATAGATCCGCTTATCAAAATACCGTATGCTCAACCCAATATCAGCGGAAGCCGCAGAAAGGACCCCAAAAAAGAGGGCGGCGATAAAGATGATGGTATGCTGTTGTTTCACCGTGAGACTCCGTGGTTCATAAAATATACTGCCCATGAAGGGTCAATATATACTATATTAATCGGTATATTGTTATGAATACCTTATCCTTTCCTTCATTGCTGAGTCAAGTCAGGGCTTCCCTAGGGATACAGCAGGTGATTTCTGCATGGAAACAAGGGCAGTTCCCCCTGGAAATAGAGGCTGTCGAAGGATCCCTCGGGGCGATCCTCCTTTCTCTGCTCTTTGAAACCAGTACCCTGCCCCTTCTGGTAGTGGTTCCCACCGAAACTGACGCCGCCCATCTGGTCGCTGACCTCCAAGCCCTTAATACCCCTGCCGTGGTGTTTCCCTGGTGGGGCGCCTTGCCCTACCAGGATCTATCCCCCCGTTCCGGGGTGTTTAGTGAGCGGACCAAGGTCCTCAGCCTCTTGGTTGCAGGAAAAGACCCCCTGGAACCGTGCCGTATCGTCATTGCCTCCCAACGGGCCTTCTTAAGCCCGGTTCCCCTTCCTGAGGAATTGTACAAGTCTCTCATCCCCCTCAAACCCGGAGACACCTTGGACACCACTGCTTTGGCAGCAACCTTGGTACGTTACGGCTATACCCGGGTCCCCAAAGTCCAGGTGCAGGGTGAATTCGCCCTCCGCGGGGAGGTTCTGGACATCCTCATGGGAGGAGATGAGACCGCCTACCGGCTCCTCTTTAACGTTACCCAGATAGAATCCATAAAACGTTTCGATCCCCTCACCCAAACCAGCCAAGCCTACGTTCCCCGCATGGTGCTCCGTTTTTTTACCCATCCCTCCCCTAAGAACGGGGATACGTTCAAGAAAGAAACAGCAAAAGACGCGGCGCCTGAACCGGGAAAGCCCTCCATAGAAACCCACAAGGTTATCCAGGGGAATTTAAAAATGTATTTTGAGGACGGGGCGATCTGTTTTGTGGATAGGGAACGGCTAGAAAATGCCCAAGAGTCGCTGGAACGGGAATACCGGAACTTGTATGCCAAGGCGTGCCGGGAACGGGAGGTTCCTCGGCCAGAAGAGATCCTCCTTAATTTTAAGGAACTCTTCCAGAGCAGTCCCCGGCGCTGCTCCTTTATGGGTATGAAAGGAGGAGGGGAGCCGGGGGCCCGGCGGTTTTCCCTGGCCGGGGAGCCGCCCCGGAGTTTTTTCGGTAATGTCAATTACTTAAAGGAAGAATTTGCCGCCCTGACAAAGGAGGGCTGGGAGATCCTGGTGGCTGCGGAATCCGAGGTGCAGGCAAGCCGTATACAGGAGCTCTTGAAGGACGAGGCTTCGGTTTCTGTACTATTCCTTCCCCTTACTGTGGGTTTTGCCCTGCCAGACCGCAAGTTCATGGTGGTCCAGGAAAACGAGATCTTCGGCAGACGGCGGCGGCCTCCTCGGTCATTGAAAACCGTCCGCAGTGCGGCCATCGACACCTTCGTGGAACTCAATCCCGAAGACTTTGTGGTGCATATAAACTACGGCATCGGCCTCTTTAAGGGAATTGAACGGATCCATGCCCTGGGACACGAGCGGGACTATATCAAGCTGGAATACGCCGAGGAAGAGTTCGTCTTTGTTCCCATTGAGCAGGTGAACCTGGTGCAGCGGTATATTGGGAACGAGGGAAATCCTCCGCGGCTGGACAAGCTGGGTTCTAAATCCTGGGAAAACCGGAAGGGCCGGGTTAAACAATCGGTGGAAGACATTGCCCAGAAGCTCATTGCCCTGTATTCCAAGCGCAAAGCTGCCCAGGGTTTTTCTTTCCCTGGGGATTCAGAATGGCAGACCATGTTCGAGGCGGCCTTTCCCTTTGAGGAAACAGAGGATCAGCTCCGCTGCGTGGAGGAGATCAAAGCGGACATGGAAAGCCCCCACCCTATGGATAGGCTGGTGTGCGGGGATGTGGGTTACGGCAAAACCGAAGTGGCGGTTCGGGCTTGTTTCAAAGCCATCATGGGGGGGAAGCAGGTGGCGTTTTTGGCGCCCACCACGATCCTGGCGGAACAGCACTTTGAGAACTTCCAAGAACGGTTCTCCCAGTTTCCGGTACGGCTTGCCATGCTCTCCCGCCTGGTGGAACGGGGGGCCGTGAAAAAGACCCTGCAAGAGATTAAAGCCGGAACCATCGACCTCATCATTGGAACCCATCGGCTCATCCAGAAGGATGTGGTCTTCAAAAACCTGGGTCTTTTGGTCATTGATGAAGAACAACGTTTTGGAGTGAAAGACAAGGAACGCCTCAAGGAATTGAAAACCAACGTGGACTGCCTCATCCTCAGCGCCACCCCCATCCCCCGGACCTTGCACATGAGTTTACTCAAGATCCGGGATATGAGCCTCCTCGCTACACCGCCTCAGAACCGGCATCCCATCGAAACGGTCATCGAAGAGTACAGTGAAGCCCGGCTTACCGCAGCCATCCGGCGGGAAGTGGCCCGAAGGGGCCAGGTCTTTTTTCTGCATAACCGAATCGAAAGCCTTGCCGATACCCGGCGCAGGATTGAGCATTTGGTACCGGAGATGCTGGTGGACATTGCCCACGGCCAGATGGACCCTCAAGACCTGGAAGACGTGATGCACCGCTTTATCCACGGAGGCTTTCATGTGCTGGTATCCACCACGATCATTGAAAACGGTATTGATATTCCCAATGTAAACACCATCATCATTGACCGGGCGGACATGTATGGGGTGTCCCAGTTGTACCAGCTTCGGGGACGGGTAGGCCGTTCCGACCGGGTGGCCTATGCGTATCTCTTTTATCCTCAGGATCGTTCCTTGTCGGAGCTGGCTATGAAACGGCTTCAGGTGATTTCTGATTTTACGGAACTGGGCTCAGGATTTAAAATCGCCTTGAAAGACATGGAGATCCGGGGTGCGGGGAACCTGCTGGGCCGGGAACAATCCGGGGACATCTACTCGGTGGGTTTTGACCTGTATCTCCGGCTCTTGGATGATGCGGTGAAACGCCTCGAGGATGCCCAGTACGAGGCAGAGACCGAAACCCTTTTGGAACTGGAATATTCCGGGTTTATCCCTGACGCCTATATTGACTCCCCCCAGGAAAAGATGGAGGTCTACAAGAAGATTGCCGCGGTACGGGAGAAAGATGAACTGGAACAGGTGTATGCAGAGCTGCTGGATCGTTTTGGCCCCCTGCCTGAGGAGGCGGCCTCCCTGCTTGCCCTCGCGGAGATCCGCATTATCTGCCGGGAAATTGGCGTGGTTTCTCTCAAAGAACGGACCGGGATGGTCCGGGTAGCATTTGGGAAAATTTCCAAGGTGAATGTGGACCGGCTCATTCGGCTTATGAAGGAGAGTAACGGCAGGGTAAAACTCGATCCCAAAAGCCCCCATGTGCTGATACTGGCCACCGGAACCATTGGCCTTAAAGAAAAAAGTGAATTCATCCGGGAAAAACTCTCCCTTCTATACCCCCCTGGGGGGTTTAATGCCCCTGTATAGCGTGGTGCTAAGGGGTC
>JAIRLU010000014.1 GCA_031259215.1 Treponema sp.
TGCTTGGCATGAGCGTTACCCGGTACGGGGGCTACGGAAACCAGACGGAAATCAATATGCGAGGATTTGATACGGAACGGATCGCCATCCTCATAGACGGGGTTCCGGCTAATTCTCCCCGATCCGGAGAGTTTGACGTAAGCCAGGTTGATCTTAACGATGTGGAACGGATTGAGGTGATCTATGGCGGATCGGACACCAAGTACAATGTGTCCGGGGCCCTGGGAGGGGTTATCAACATTATTACCGTCCGGAAGCAAAAGCCGGGGTTTACCCTGGGCGGGGCTTTTTCCAATACCGGGTATCTGCCGGGACAATACGTCATGCGCCATTCAGGTGGCAAGATCGGGGATCCTCATTTTGAGGATATAGCGGATATGCAGTCTTTGAGTCTTTTGGCAGGATACGGTATGGAAAAATTCTCCTGGAAAGCCTCACTGTTCGGGAACCGGGTGGGAAACCACTATTTGTACCAGGATGATTACGGCTTTGGCCGGCGCAAAGAAAGCAACGAGGTGCTGGATCTGGGCGGAGGGGCGGCCTTTGTGTGGACCTTGCCTTTAGACACAGCCCTGGTTTCGGACACGAAAGCCTATTATGCACACAAAAACTACCCTGTCGGACCGGACTCCGTAGGCTACGCCCTGGCCCAGGATGTGCAGATAACAGAAAATCTGCTCTTTAACGCGCCGCTTATCTTTCGGGACGATATGAGTACCGAGGCATCCCTGACCTATCAGTTTTCCCATACCAGCTACGGGGTAAATATAGAAAGCCGGGATCACTACATCACCGGCATAAACCGCTGGGGATGGTATCCTTCTGAAAAATGGACAATCCGGGCCGGAGGGGACTGGCGTTTTTTGTACATCCATGCAGAAAGCCCCACAGAGACCCAGCCGGTAAAGACCGGAAACCTGGGGGGCCTGTACCTTACCGGAGAATTTTCACCGGTAAAACGGTTTATGCTTATCGCTTCGGTGAAAGGCGTTACTGACACGAAGCAAGCTACGGGAATCCCGAAACTCGGTTTCCGCTGGGAAATCCTTCCCCAATTCGTATTGAAAAACAACTACTTCCGCAGTTTTAAGTTCCCGGACTTTGACGATCTGTACTACCGCAGCCTGGACAGCATGTTTGTCGGTAACCCCGCCTTAAAACCCGAGGACGGCTTGGGCGCGGATCTAAGCGGCGAGTTTACCTTAAACGATAGGTTTAGCGTTACCAGTACCATCTATGGTCAATGGACAGAAGATTCCATACATTGGATAAAAAGCGGAGACCGCTGGTCCCCTGAAAACATTGGGACGGCCTTTTTGCTCGGCGCGGATCTGCGGCCCCTATTAACCCTGGGGATCCACCAGGGGGGCATTACCACCCTTACCCTGGGGTTTACCTATCAATACCAGTTAAGCTGGCTTTTAAGCGGCAACGCGACTTTTGCGGACAGTTACCGGATCCCCTACATGCCCAGGCATATTATCGGCGGTTCGGTAGATGTCCTGTGGAAGACCGGATCCTTCCTGCTTTCGGCCCACTACGAGACCACCCGCTATGCAGATACCTTAAACGAAATGGTCTTGGACCCTCACTGTATTGTACACGCGACATGGAATCAGCATGTGGGGAAATACCTTACCGCCTTTGGGTCATTGCGTAATATGTTGAACGCCCATTATGAGTCCTTCGCGGGGTATTATATGCCGGGTATTTCCCTGACCCTGGGGATAAGGGCGAAGTTACCGCCCCGTACCGAACAGGGAATCGGGCAGGATGAACTATGACGGTTCTTTCAGCTGCTTATGGGTAATTGAGCATGGTATTTTACCGGTAAGCCGCTGTTTTTGGCAAAGCTGTTAAGGCCGCAGCGGCTGTTCTCGTGTTGATTCCCTGGCGGGTGGGTACCCGTATGCAAAAATACGGGGCAAACCCAAAAATACGGGGAGGAAACAAGGTGCAAAAGAAAAGGTTCACCCCAAAGTCTTGAGATAGGACCTGATGCTGGTCTCACCGGCACTTCGGTGGACTTCCCCTCAGTTTTTTCGTTAATCACCGCAACAAGTAGGCTCCTTCCTAGTGCTATAGCAATGGCATTATCCACGTACATGCTATTGACCTGCCCTGAGGGTTTCTTTGTAGTATACTATACAGCAGGGACTTTTTCAAAACATGAGATTTTGAAAAAGCCTCAGTGGACTTGTTCGAGAACCCGGTTGGTTCTCGAACAAGTCTCCAAAAAACGTGGATTTCTTAATAAAATCCACGTTTTTTAAGCGGAAGTTGTTCGGAAACTTCAGTTTCCGAACAACTCTAGTAGTATAAAATACCATCTGGTAAAGAGAATGGAAAATGAGGTAGAAAATGACAGATAAAAAACGACCCAGTGATTCCTTGGTCATACGGGAGAAAGCGGTAAAGCCCGTAGCCAAGGTTTTTTTGGTTACCCCTGGAGCAGAGGAATCTTTTTGCGGCCCTGGAATGATCAAACTGCTGATGGCCATTAAGCAAACCGGTAATGTTCGTCAGGCCTGTGAAATTATGGAGATGTCCTACAGTAAGGGCTGGAAATTACTCAAAGGACTGGAAACCTGGATTGGGTTTCCTTTAACGGTCCGCCATCAAGGGGGCAAAGGAGGCGGTGAAGCGCACCTTACCGATAAGGGCTGTGTCTTTTTAGAAAAACACCAGACCTTTTTACAGGAATGTCAATATGCGGTGCAACACCTATTCGAGCGGTATTACCCCGATGGGTTCGGTATCTAAGGACCCATACCTAAACACGTAGAATACCCTTGCAGCGCATGGTATGTTTACCCCTGTCTGCATGGACCGATTCCGCGCTTCTCCGGTCAGCCGCCAATAGCAACCATGGCCCGTTTTTCCAGAGCCCCTTCAGGGATTTGAGGGGTACAGGTAAAACAATGGGAAGCGGGTTTCATGGCCACCACTTCCATAAGCGCCTGGCCTATGGCTTGGTTGGTCTTATCCGGATCCCGCAGTATGGCTTTGAGGTCTATGCCGGAAGCATAGCATAAACACGGTTTTAACATACCTTCCGCGGTAAGCCTAATGCGGTTACAGGTACGACAAAACCGATGACTCAGGGCGCTGATGAAGCCAATTTCTCCCTTAAAGCCAGGGATACGATAGTACACCGCAGGGCCTGCCCCGTGGGATGCCCCATCTTCGGTAATCCCTGGATAGGCCGCCTTTAGTCCTCGAAGGATCCTATCATGGGCTACCCCTTTGAAGGCCTTGCCGTAGCCAATGGGCATCATCTCGATAAACCGTACATCCAGGGGCAAAACCCGGGCTAGGTCCACCAGGTCCCTCCATTCCGGCTCTCCGCCGTTATCGATAAGCACCGCATTGATCTTTACCTTTATAGTACGACTAAGGCTTTCATGGATCCCCCGGATAATGGTATCCAAGCCGTTATACCCAGTAGTCAGCCTAAACCGTTCACCATCAAGACTGTCCAAGCTAATGGTAATCCCGTCAATTCCCGCGGCACACAAGGCGTCAAGGTACCTGCTCAGGAGCACCCCGTTGGTGGTAAGGCTTACGGTGATAATCCCCGGCGTATTTTTAAGCTGCCTCACCAGGTCTGGAACCCATTCCCGGAGCAAAGGCTCTCCTCCGGTAATCTTAATGAAATGAATACCCCTGGCCGCGGCTTCGGTACAGACCCGCAGGATTTCCTCATAGCTTAAGAGTTCGGGTTCAGGTAGGCTACGGATTTCCTGAGGCATACAATAAACACACCGGAGATTACACCGGTCAATTATCGAAATCCGCATATAGTCGATGGTCCGATTAAATGGGTCAATCATAGGTTTAATTCTATCTATTATATGAGCAGTATGGAATTATTGCAATCATAATTATTCCCAGCCACAGGGGCCAGCGCACATACATGCGATGAGGAAGCAGGTAACCACGAACAGACACAAACCAAACGAACCGGTACGTTGACCGGGCCTCATACTCGCTGCAATGCGACAGCCTTCTTTGCCGTTCGTGTTGGTTTGAGTGATTTGTGTCGATTTTCTTCAAAGCGAGGGGGTTTTGCAGAATGTGCCGGGGCGAAAATGGTATGTGCCCTCGCCCTGTTCCCAGCCAAAAAATCCCGGTTTGTAGCAGTAACCGGGCCGCATATTTTTCTTGAGAAACCGTGAAGTCTCGTAAAACTGGAAGGTATGCTCCAGAGTGGAATGACCGGTCGGCTCTATTGCGCTGAAGCCCCCGGTTATGGGACCGTTCCTCGTGGAACGAGTTGGATCTTTGCAGGGTAGGGCTCATGGTATATGCTAAACTTGACCCACAAAAATGGTAAGGGGTATTTGGAGAAGCATTGGTTCGGAGATTGATCGTTTCCCTGCAACCATGGTAAAGCAAAATCCCTGGTCCATCCCTACTATACTCTATGAGACCATTACGTTTACTCAAACAAGGAGTATGGTACGAAATTCACACCCGTATCAACAATCGGGAACCCCTGTTCCGTAAGCCTCGGGCTTTGGGAATATTGGCCACGGTCTTCCATGAGACGAAAGTGCGGTTTGTTTTCGAGATTCGGGGGCTGCGTCTTGGGGATGACAGGCTTACGTTCTATATCAAACCTGCAGAGGGCATGGAACTTCCGGCTATCATGAAATGGCTGAAACAGGTATTTGCCCAGCGGTACAACCGTGCCCAAGCACGGGAAGGGCATATCTGGGGAGACCGCTATGGGTCGCGGATACTCGAAGGGGAACCGCCTGAAGCGGAGCTTG
>JAIRLU010000098.1 GCA_031259215.1 Treponema sp.
CTATCAAGGGGAGGGCCTCTACTTGTCCGGTCTGATACACATTCTGCTCGGTTACCTGGGTTGGCGTCTTGGATACGGCAACCACTTGTTTAATCGCATCTGGAAAGGCAGAACTCAAAGTTTCCATGGTTTGAGTATAGCCGTCCCTGAGAATTGCTGTCAATAAAAGAGATGGCCCCCTATAACGCATAGAAACCTTCCGGGGGCGGGAAGACCAGGCGGTCGCGGAGGTCTTGCGCATAAACCGCCAAAAAGGAACTGCCCCTTTCGGTCAGCATAATTTTGAGGCCTTGCGAATTATTGACAGCCTATCCGGTAGGGACTATGCTATATGTATCGATATGAAGTCGTAGTCTTACCCCACCTTTGGTCCCATGAAGGGATGCGCGTTGAGTAAAAGTCTAAAAATATCCAGATAGTTTCTAATGAGAGAGGTTTTTATGAAGAAACTGGCTATTAAAGATCAAAACGCCTGTATGGCGTGTTTGACCTGTGAACTTGCCTGTGCACAGGCGTTTTACAAAAATGAAAACTGGCAAACTCAAAACCTATCCTGCATCAATATTACGCATAAGCAGGATAAAATCAAGATTTTGGTGTGTGCCCAATGCGGGAAATGTGCAAAAACCTGTGAGGCCCAGGCAATAACCAAAAACCCCAAAGGGGTCTATATGCTCAACAAAAAGACCTGCGTGGGCTGCGGAAAATGTATGGAGGTATGCCCTTTTAAGGTGATGGTTAAGGCGGACACCCGGCCGTCCCCCAGTAAATGTATTGCCTGTGGTATATGTGTCAAGGCCTGTCCTATGGATGTCTTGTATATCAAGGAAGATGCAGTGGCAGGATAAATAGGGAATCCGCTGCGCGGTATGGGTAGGGGGCCGTTTCAAAATCTTTTTAAGTGGCCTCCTTCTGCTCCGGGGACATTCGGCCTGCTGCACGGGCCGGGAGGATGGTAACCGCATCAATGCAGCGCCCCGGTAACCCCCATAGCCCCAGCGATTCCCAGGCATACCGAGAGCAGGATAGCGCCATTGATGCACTTGAGCCGGTGTTCCCATTGCCCAGACCACTGCATGATCATGCCCGAGGATCTGAATTGTTTTGCACCCCAGGCCTATAAAGCGTAACGGATAGGATCCGCTTTACTGACCACCGTCAGATCCGAGGGTTTCAGTTCGTATGCTGTTGGTCGGCAGCATGAAGGAGTAGGTTAGGCTATATCCGCAGTTCTGCACGGAAAACAACGTGACCGCCATCCTGGCGTCGACCCTCAAAGGCGAATCCTGAACCGCTTAAGGGAACAGACCATAATTCGGTGATTTCTCCCCCCTTAATTTCACTGAGGTAATTAATATCCAGCCGCATGTGGGCTGCCTGTTCCAGGAGTTCTGGGTCGGTGATATCTTGAATCCATTGGATATATCGGGTATTGTTAACGTGTCTATTATAGTCGATATCTGAATACGCGGCTCGACGTTCTCCAACTTTGGTAAGCATATCTCTGGTATTGAGCCCGAGCACTCTTTCTGGCAGGGCGTCTAGGCCCTGGTTCAAAGGAAGCGTGTCCACCACTTCTCGAGGACGTAAAGGCCGGCGTTTTTCCTTATCCAGGATAAGCCAGCCGCTTCTACCCCGAACCAGGGGAGTATCTGAGGCATCCCGGATATCGTAATCCCGAAGGGCAAAGAGCTTTTCCGTTCCCCGAGGCCATGACCGCAGGGTAAGGGTCTCCCCATACCGGGGCCGATGGTCAAGCACTACCGATATGCGAGAGAGAATCCATACCTGCCCGGCTTGGGCCATAGGCCCCCTGCCTACTCCCAAATTCTCTGCATGATTAATGGACGCTTCCTGAAAATAATCGAAAATAGCTCCGAGCGTGAGTCGATCCGAGGGATCTATATCTCTAAAACCCACGGAAAAGGTCTCTTGCCATATATCCATAGTATCTCCAAGTCTAGTATAGACCTGTACTCTACTAAATCATGGCTTGTACTGTTGGTCAATACCATAAGCGCAATGTACCGTTTAGAAAATAAATCAGTGGATTATAAGGAATTATAGATTTGAAACGTGGAATTGGGGTGAGCCAATGGGTGATAATTGACTTTTTTCTTTATACATAGTACATTATAGCCATATTACCATTCGAGCCTTAGGGCTGGAATTATTTTATGATACACCGTATCGGGGTGGTTGACTGTTTTGTAACGGGATGCCTGAGATCACACCCTTTGAACCTGATCCAGATAATGCTGGCGCAGGGAACACGGTCCGTCCGGAAATCCTAAAGGTTGCTTGCGCCTTTGCATAACCCTCTAGAGGGAATTATACCGGAAGCGGGATCTTTTGAGCTCATCATACCTATCACTCTGGTCCGTGTAAGGAGGATTCATTATGGGGAAGAACTATACTGCCCTTAGGGAGGTTCTTTTTTCAGGGGTTTTACTTTTTGTCCTTGCCGCTGCTCCGGGGTATACTCGGGCGAATCGGGAAAAAGTCGCGGGTCCGCATTCTGCACCGGAAGTTGTGGTTTGGACCTACGATTCTTTTAATTCCGAATGGGGGCCTGGACCGGAAGCAACTAAGCGGTTTCTCGCAGAAACAGGTATAACTATCCAATGGGTAAGTCATGGAGATGCAGGGGAACTGTTATCCCGCTTGCTCCTGGAAGGGAACAAGGCAGATGCGGACGTCATTCTGGGATTGGATCAAAACCTGGCGGAACGGGCTTTGGCTTCTGGATTATTGGAGGCCTATAAACCAAAAGGGGCAGATGCCCTATTCCCAGACCTGGTGTTTGATAAAACATACCGCTTAATCCCCCTGGACTATAGTTATTTCGCCATCGTCTATGATTCACAAAGGATCCCGCATCCTCCCCAAAGCCTTGAGGACCTCACCGGGGAAGCATATAGTAAACAGCTTATTCTGATGGATCCCCGGACTTCTTCTCCAGGGCTTGGTTTCTTCGCCTGGACCCTGGATGTATACGGAGGGGATTGGAAATCCTATTGGCGCCGTCTTGGGCCTTCAATTTTAACCATCGCCGATGGGTGGAGTTCAGGATACGGGCTTTTTACTGCCGGGGAAGCTCCTATGGTTCTTTCATACACCACGAGTCCTGGGGTTCATCTGGAATATGAAGGAACCGAACGGTATCAAGCGGCTCTTTTTGCCGAGGGACACCCCATTCAAATTGAGGTGGCCGGGCTGCTCGCGAGAGGGAAAAACAAGGAAAATGCCAAAAAGTTCCTGGATTTTATGGTGTCCTCAGCTTTTCAGGATATTATTCCCCTGACCAACTGGATGTATCCGGTCATTGCGATTCCTTTACCGGAATCTTTCAGGATCAATCCTAAAAGTGACAAGACCCGGTATCCTGTTACTCCTACGGATAAGGAACTCACCGAATGGGCTGAGCTTATGACCCAGATCCAAGGCCGGTGAACAAGAAGCTCTGGATCTTTGCCCTGCTGCCCTTGGTTACGGTACTGGTCGTTTTCATCCTTCCTTACGGGGCGTCGATTACCGGAGCCTTGGGAAAGGGGGAACAGGGAATCCTCCCAGCGGCTTCTCTCATACCCACAGTGGCCTTTACCCTCCGTCAAGCCCTGTTCAGTACGCTGGCAGCCTTGGTCTTGGGTCTTCCTGGGGCGTGGTTCATCGGGAATAGGGAGTCTCCCTTTTCCAGGGCCTTATGGGTCATAAGTGCAGTACCCTTTGCCCTGCCCTCGATCCTGGTGGTCTTGGGATTCGTCCTTTTTTTCGGTAATGCCGGGTGGGCCAACCGTTTCTGTATGGCCGTAACCGGTGCCAAGGAGGGGCCTCTCCGTATCCTCTATAAGCCGGAAGCAATCATCTTGGCCCACGGGTTTTACAATTTTCCCCTGGTTATACGCTTGGTAGGAGATGGCATACACCGAATCCGGAAGGCCTATGCTCCGGCAGCAGCAAGCCTAGGGGCGACGCCCCTTAAAACCGCGTTTACCCTGCTGTTCCCTATGGTCCTTCCTTCCCTCATGGCCGCTTCTCTTATGGTGTTTCTCTACAGTTTTACCAGCTTTGCGGTGGTTTTAGTCCTGGGAGGAGGACCTGCGGCCACTACCTTGGCAGTAGAAATATACCGCTATGCCCGGATTTCCCTGGACTTTCATAGTGCAGGGATCTTGGCGCTGCTCGAAACCAGTATAGCCGGTATTATTTTTGCAGGGTATTTGTTTTTTGAAAAGAAAGCCCAAGCCATAAGCCCGGATATAGAAGATCGGCCTCTGGAAATACGCGGAACCTGGCTGGGTACGATGGTTCGCATCTTTTATACGCTTGGAATACTTGTTTTGGTCCTCGGGCCTGTGCTATCCATCCTGGGGGAGTCCTTTTTGGTGAGGAATTCTTGGGCTGCTGCTCCACGTATCAATCTGAAATGGTGGCATGCGCTGGGGGAACGAAGCATCCCCGCGTTTTTCCGGTCCCTCATCTTGGCCTTTTGCTCCGCAGCCCTGGCATGTATCTTGGCTATGGTCGCCGCGGGAACCGCCAAATACGCGGACCGAGGCCCTGGGCTTTCCTTCTTGGGAACCTTGTTACGGGTCTTTACTACCGCGCCCTTGGCCTCATCAGGCATTGTGTTGGGGCTTGGTTGGATTAGCCTTTACGGTAGAGAACATGCCCGTTCCATCTGGGCCGCAGTAGTGATTCATGGGGTAAGCGGCCTTCCCTTTGCCTATCATGCTTTATCTCAAGGACTCAAATCCGTGCCGGTCAATACCTTAAACGCCGCTTCGGTATTTGGAGCAGGCCCGGTACACCAGCTGATCTCTGTGGCCTTGCCTCTGTCGGCCCAGCGGCTTCGGTCTGCCTGGGGTTTTTCCGCGGCTCTCAGTCTGGGAGAACTCAATGCGGTTATGATGTTAGGTCTTGAAGATTGGGAAACCTTGCCCTTGCTCATTTACCGGGCGGTAGGTTCCTATCGGTATGGGACGGCTTGTGCAGCAGGAACCTTGTTGATCCTGAGCTGCGGTTTCTTCTTTTGGGTGTCTCAAATGGGAACCGAAGGAAAAAACCATGGCCCTTGAAGCAATGCAATTAACCAAAACCTATGGGGAAATGTCGATTTGCCTGGATTTGACGGTCGCCGAGGGGGAGACCCTGGCCTTGGTCGGGCCTTCGGGGTGTGGAAAGACCACTGCCCTCCACCTCATCGCAGGACTTATCCAAGCGGAACAGGGAATCCTGAGGAGTAATGGGGAGAATATAAGCCACCTGCCTCCTTGGAAACGGCATATCGCGGTGGTATTCCAAGATTTGGCCCTGTTTCCCCATTTAGATGTAGGAAAAAACATAGCGTACGGTCTTTTTACCCAAGGGATAGCCAAACCGGAACGCCGACGGCGTGTGGAGGAAATGTTGAGGATCCTCCGGCTGCCGGGATATGAAAAACGACGCATCCATGCTCTTTCGGGAGGGGAACGCCAACGGATCGCCATAGCCCGGGCTTTGGCTGCATCCCCCCGGGCCCTGCTCCTGGATGAACCCTTTTCAAGTCTCGATGCACCCTTACGGCGGGACATCAGAAAGGAATTTTTAGATCTTCGGCAGGAGTCAAAGGCACCTTGTATTTTTGTTACCCATGATCGGGAAGAAGCCGCGATGCTGGGAGACCGTATTGCCCTTATGTCTGCAGGGCGCATCGTGGAAACCGGTTCTGGCAGGGATGTTTTTCTATTCCCTCAAACCGAAACCGGGGCTCGGTTCTTTGGCGCAGGTCAGGTCCTAGACTGTACCATACGCGGGGAAGGTCCAGAGGGAATCATGGTTTCCTCTTCTTTGGGGGACTGTCGGGTACCCTGGGGTTCGGACTATGATCCTAAAGGGCCGCTGCTTTTCATTCCCCGAGATGCCCTATTCCTTGCAGGGAACCCTAAGGCTCATCAGAGGGGTGCTCATACTGTTTTAAGGGCCTTGTTTCGGAAAAGTATCTTTCAGGGAGAACGGTTGACGCTGGAAGTGGAATGTCCCCATAGAACCCTCGTCATGGTTGATGTGGGACTGAGGACGGCAATTCCCGATCCGGGGAGTCCCTTATGGCTCTATCTGGATCAAAGACTGCTGCGTTTTGTAAAGCCCCCCCGCCAGCGGGTTTAATGCCCGTGACTGGCCGTGAAGTAAGGGAACGGGGTGCCCCTTGCTTCGGGCCTGTGCTGCTTTGGGTCTCTACTGTTTTGGAACCAAGCCAGCAATATAGCTAATGACGCTCTGCTAGTAGCAGGAACGAAGGGACGTACGTCCATATCCCTCACCACGCGGCCCCCTGCTACGCCCGCCGCAGGCGCCCGCCAGCGGGTTTAATGCCCCTGTAGGGCAGTGGTGATAAGATATCACAGGGCCCCTTGCTTCGGGTCTGTGCTGCTTTGTATCTCTACTGTTTTGGAACCAAGCCAGCAATATAGCTAATGACGCTCTGCTCGTAGGTTGATTGGACTAAAAGCAGGGTTAAGAAGAACCACGAACCATACGAACCGGTCCGGTCGTCCTTTGAGAGCCGATAGAACCCTTGAAGGATGGGCCGGTCATTCCACGAACCGCACGAACTTGTGCTGAGACAAGGGGGTGATTTTACCTGACGTACCGTACCCTGTGAATAAACCGCGCAAGATGAAACACCCAGCGACCTGCAGGTTGCCCTATTCCGTTCGTGCTGGTTCGTGGGGTTCGTGTTTTTTGAATGACAGGGGGTTTAGGCTAAGCACGGTACTCGTAGCAGGAACGAAGGGACGTACGCCGTACCCCCAAACTCTTCCGCCCCTCGTAACGCCCGCCGCAGGCGCCCCAGGGGGGCAGTGGTGATAAACTATCGCAGCGCCCTTTACCTCAAGCCGCCAACCGCTCAGGGGCTGCCCTGAATGGCTGATGGTCATCCTATAGGGCTGGGGAGTATTCTCGAATGACCGAGAGGCCTTAGGCCCCGAAGCGCATACGGTCCTGTTGAGACTGGCGAATTAATCTCAAAACAACTAAAGAAATACTATATACAGCGTATTTAAAATAGGCAATACGCTTTATATAGCACCATGAAATATTAAAGGGCATTAATTCAACGGCCTCGTTATGTGCCGTTTTTTGTTTTACTTATTCTTTATTATATCTATCAGGTTTTACCGGCAGGACTATCAGGGGGCCTGGGATGCGCAGAGCGGAATGGCGGGCGCCATAGACGGCGCCTGTGCGACAGGGAAGCCTCATCGTAAACGTTTCCTCCCTATCCGTACCAGGTACTTGCCCTAGACCATAGAAGGCGGCGACTGATACGTCAATTGCACCACCTCATCCTTGATTGATGCGCAAAAAAAGTACCTAGGGGTCTAGGGATTCAAGCTCTCCAAAGGGGCTCGGCTTTGACGCTACGGGTGGAAACCTAAACATAGACTCACCAAAAAGCAGGGTAAAGACTTCCTCTGCGGTTTCAACAAAATGCACCTCAAGAGCTGCCTTGATTTCTTCATCCAACTCAGCCCAATCTTCCGCATTGTCCATTGGGAGCAACACCTTTTCCATGCCGTTCCGGATGGCCGCCAGTAATTTTTCCTTGATCCCTCCGATAGGAAGAACCCGGCCGGTCAAGGTGAGTTCTCCGGTCATGGCAAGCCCTGGTTGAGGTGGGGTTTGGCAGAGGGTAGAGAACAGGGAAACCGCCAAGGTAATCCCTGCGGAAGGTCCGTCTTTGGGGATGGCCCCTTCAGGGACATGGACATGGAAATTGCTTTTTCCCAAATCCTCCCCAAAAGTATACCGATCCTGGACACTCCTGAGGTATGATAAGGCGATGCTGCCACTTTCTTTCATCACCTCTCCGATGTTTCCGGTGATGAGGAGTTCTCCGGTTCCCTCAAAACGGCTGGTTTCCACTGGCAGCAGGGTACCCCCGGTTTCAGTCCAGGCAAGACCATAAGAAACCCCGATTCGGGCCTCTTTAAATACCAGATCATGTTTGTATTTCCGCCGATCCAGCAGTTTTTCCACTCCTTCCCGATCCAGTATCTGCTCAAAGGAACTGAGGGGCTTAGCAGTATCAGTTCCATACCTCTGTTCCAGGGCATCCCGGGCAATACGCCGGATACACCGGGCCAGTTCCCGTTCAAGACCCCGTACCCCTGATTCCATGGTCCAGTACCGGATTATGTCTCGGATGGCTTCGTCGGTAAAACGGATCAATGCGCTTCCAAGACCATTTTCGGCGAGTACCTTGGGTACTAAGAAATGCTGGGCAATGGCGAGCTTTTCATATTCACCGTAACCGGGAATTTCAATGATCTCCATACGATCTAATAAGGGATAGGGTAGGGTATGCAGGGAATTGGCTGTAGTAATGAAGAGCACCTGGGAAAGATCATAGCTCAACTCCAGGTAATGATCCGTAAAAGCCGCATTCTGTTCCGGATCCAACACTTCTAGCAAGGCCGCGGCAGGGTCCCCCCGGAAATCGCTGGCTAATTTATCAATCTCATCTAACAGCAAGACCGGGTTGATGGTACCGGCCTTACGCATAGATTGCAGGATCTTACCGGGCAGAGCCCCCACATAGGTCTTCCGATGCCCTCGGATTTCCGCCTCATCCCGTAGGCCTCCCAAGGAAATCCGCACAAACCGCCGCCCCAGGGCCTGGGCCACGGATTTACCTAAGCTGGTTTTCCCCGTTCCCGGAGGTCCCACAAAACAGAGGATGGGACCTTTACTGCTCTTATGATCGGTTCCCTGGGTCTTTTCCTGTCCTAAGGCGATAAGGTGGTGTACCGCAATAAATTCCAGGATCCGTTCCTTGGGTTTACGCAGGGCCAAATGGTTTGCATCCAGGATCTGTTCCGCTTCCCGCAAATCCCCTGCATCTGGGCTGGAATCACTCCAGGGAAGCTCGGCAATCCATTCCAGATAGCCCCGGAGGACCCCTGCTTCTGGAGAAACGGGCTGGAGCTTTCGTAAACGGGCAAGCTCCTTCCGAGCCTTGAGAAGCACTTCGAGCCGGGGATGCTTACGCTCAATGGACCGTTCAATCTCAGCGAATTCATCCTCCCCTTGGTCCTGTCCGAGTTCCTTGTGGATCTCCTTGAGCTGTTCATGGAGGATGAATTCCCGCTGGGTTTTTTCCATGCGGATTTTTACCTGGGCGCTGATGTTTCGTTGAATGCCGAAGATTTCATTTTCCCTTTCCAGGGTTTCAAGGAGGGTTTCCAGGCGCTTCAACGGATCCCCAATGCTCAGGAGGGCTATTTTCCCTTCTGCTTTGACCACCAAGGCATTACAGATAAGGTTGGCAAGCTGTTCAGGGTTTTCCACCTTTTCTACTGCGACTAGGGTATCGGTACTTACCTTTTTGGAGAATTCTGCATACTGGACAAAGGATTTCTGCACCATTCGCATCAGCGCTATGGTTTCAGTACTCAGGGGATCCGCTAAAACCCCCATGAGGGGTTCAACGGTGACGAGAGCGAGATCTTTTTGTTTTACTGAAGAGGCGATAGTAGCCCGGTATTCTCCCTGAAGCACCACCCGGAAAGTATTGTCTGGAAGCCGTAGATGCTGAACTATACGCATCACACTTCCCGAAGGATAAGTTTCTCCTGCTTCCTGGACTTTAAGGCACGCGGCAAAAAGACGCATATCCCGCCGCAGGGCCTCGCTCACCGCCACCATACCCAGTTTATACGTGATAAACACCGGTATCATCGTATGGGGAAACAAAACCAACTCTCGGAGCGGAAGTAAAGGAAATTCTTCCCCTCCAACCTGGTCTTTTGCTTTTTCTTTCAAATTCCCTTTCAACACAGAAAGGAGATTCATGCGCTTTTTTGGAACGGATGGATTTCAGGGGGTTCGGATTTTTCCACCACCTCCTGGGTAATGATAACCCGCTTACTTCCCTCCATAGAAGGAATCTCAAACATAATATCGATCATGAGTTTCTCCACAATTGCCCGCAGCCCCCGAGCGCCGGTCTTCTGCTTAATAGCGGTATCCGCAATGGCGTTGATGGCCCCTTCGGTGAATTCCAACTTGACCTCATCAATAGCCATAGATGCCTGATACTGTTTGACAATGGCATTCCGGGGTTCGGTAATGATACGCTTGAGTTCCTCCCGTTTCAGTTCTTCCAGACTCACGGTAATGGGGAGCCGACCGATAAATTCAGGAATCATCCCAAAATGGATCAGATCATCCGGGTGCAGGGCATCGTACAGTTCTTTGAGGTTTTTACTGGTTTTTTCTCGCACATCCGCGCCAAAGCCTAAGGGATGCTGCACTACCCGTCGTTCGATGAATTTTTCCAACCCTACAAAAGCCCCGCCGCAGATGAAGAGTATATCCGTGGTATCAATACGGATCATTTCCTGGTTCGGATGTTTACGCCCTCCCTGGGGAGGTACTGAAGCAACGGTCCCTTCGATGATCTTGAGCAGGGCCTGCTGAACCCCTTCCCCGGATACGTCTCGGGTAATGGAAACATTCTCTCCTTTTCGGGCGATCTTGTCGATTTCGTCAATATACACGATACCCCGTTCTGCGGCCGCGATGTTTCCCCCGGCACTCTGAATCAGTTTGAGCAGGATGTTTTCCACATCCTCTCCCACATACCCCGCCTCGGTAAGGGTAGTGGCATCCACAATGGCAAAAGGAACCTTCAACTTTTTTGCTAAGGTTTTGGCCAGAAGGGTTTTTCCCGTGCCTGTAGGCCCAATGAGCAGGACATTGGACTTCTCGATTTCTACCTCATCCTGCCCCTTGGCAGGATTGGCTATCCGCTTGTAATGGTTATACACCGCTACCGAAAGGGCCCGTTTCGCCATATCCTGTCCGATGATAAAGAGGTCCAGGTAGCTCTTAATCTCCCGGGGGGTCGGAATATCACCGGTAAACTGCGTGGAAAGCTCATGATCCTCTTCGGTGAGGATCTTACGACAGACCTCTACACATTCATCGCAGATAAATACATCATTAGGCCCGGCGATGAGCCGCCTTGCCATATCCGCGCTTTTTCCACAAAAAGAACAGGAACGCTCAAATCCGCCGGAACCATTACGAATTCTTGCCATGTTTTTCCCTCATTAAAACCGAATCAGCCACTCCATAAGCAACCGCATCAAGCGCAGACATATAAAAATCCCGTTCCATATCCAAAGCGATCTGTTGGATATCTTTACCGGTATGCTTCGCAAAATAATCTACCAGTATCTTTTTTAAGCGTAGGATCTCTTTTGCTTGAATCCCGATGTCCCGGGCTTGCCCCTGAGCGCCACCCCAAGGCTGATGTATGAGTACTCGAGAAGAAGGCAGCACATAGCGCTTACCCCGCGCCCCTGCGGTAAGAATCAGCGCGCCCATACTGGCTGCTTGACCCACGCAAATGGTCTGCACATCAGATTTTACATACTGGATAGTATCGTAGATCGCCAACCCTGCGGTAACCGAACCACCAGGGGTATTGATATAGAGGTTTATATCTTTATCCGTATCCTGCCCGTCTAAAAAAAGCAATTCCGCCACCACCAAGTCAGCAGTGAGATCGTTGATTTCTCCATCCAAGAAAACGATCCGATCTTTTAATAAACGGGAATAGATATCGTAGGATCGCTCCCCCATGCCGGTCTGCTCAACTACTATGGGCACCAGGCTGTTCATTTTTTCGTTCATAGCTCCTTGCTATCCTTATGTTCTATCAGATCATGATACGACACGGGATTACCGAGCTTGATGGTATTTTCCGCCAGCAACAATTCGTTCACTTTTCGATCTTTAATAGCATCTACCAGCAGGTCCTTCCGTTCTGCTTCAGCTTCATAATACGATCGGATCTCTTCCACAGGGGTCTTCGCCCTAGCAGCAATATGTGCATATTCCTGTTCCACTTCTTCATCAGAGGCCCCTATACCCTGGTCTTTCATGATGGCTTCTACAATGAGCCGGCTATGCAGAGCCTTGATCACTTCCGGCCGCCATGCCTCTGCGAGGACACCGAAGGTTCCATCCTTTTTTTCCATAAGATTCGGTATCTCTGCTGCAGGGAGCTGCATCCTGCGGACGACATTCCGCCAGCGGGCATCAAGCTGAAACCGGATCATGGATTCAGGAATATCCACGGGACTCGTTTCCATGATCTTTTCTAGGAGTTTATTGATTTTATTCGTGTGAAGCCGCTCTTCCAAATCCTCAGTAAGGTATGCTTGAATATTAGCTTTGAGATCTTCCAGGGTCTTGTATTTTTCATCCACATCCTGAGCAAAGTCATCATTGAGCTCAGGGAGATCCTTTTCTTTCAGGGCCGTCAGGGTTACCCGAATTTTCTTGGTTTTTCCCGCCAGATCCATATCGTAAAAATCTTCAGGATAGGTCTTTTCAATATCCCTGGTTTCACCCCGCTTCATACCGATCATATCATCATCCACATGATATATATTATGCCCTGAACCCAGCGTAAAAACAAAATCCTGCCGCTCTGTACCGGGGATAGGTTCTCCCGTATCGGTTAGTTCGCTATACTGGATGGTAACCACATCATCCGTGGCTGCCCCCGCCTCATCATCCTTATCGAATACGATGGCGTTCCGCTCTCGGATGACTTCCAGTTCCCGATGTATATCTTCATCGGTAATTTTGACATCGGGAATAGCAACTACCAGTCCCTGCCAGGTTCCTAAGGTAATCTGGGGCAGCACCTCATAGACCACCGAAAAAACCAAGTCCGTCTCCCAATCTAGTTTCGGCTCATCCTGTACCTCTGGAGTAGAATAGGGCAGGGGTCGATTGGCCTCAGGGAACGCTGGATCCTCAAAGACTTGAGTAACCGAACGATCCAGAATCCGGGCCAAGGTCTCTGCTTTAAGAGAATCCCCAAATTTCCGTTCCAGCACGGTTTTGGGTACCTTCCCTTTACGAAACCCGGGAATCTGGAGGGTCTTACGGTAATCGGCTACTATCTGATCATACTCAGCCTTAAGATCCTCTTTATCTACCGTGATGGTTAATTTTATTGCAGAATGTTCAAGCTGGGTTATTTCTTTAGATATGGTCACTCTGGTTCCTCTTTAATAACGAAGGTCTTTTCATCCATGAATCAAGCGGCACGAGAGACACATCCCTCACGGCCTTGTTCTCTATATGGTAGTATTACATACTATTATAATGAGCGAAATACTTTGACAAAACAAGTGAATCCAGGATAGCCTGCACGGTAGCTTGGTATAGAGGATGTGGTCTCTGGTATCACTATATACTTGCCATTACTATGGAAAATAGCAGTTTATTGTGAATTCGTCAATAGGGTCAAGAATGATAGCCTGAACCACCAGGGCGAGGGCATATAAAATGAACTAAAGGAGAGCGGTGAATCGGTCGATAAAGGCAAATTGGAGGGGAATATGAATAAGCAACCACTACCGCCCTTAATCAACTTTTTAAGCATATCAAGGATCCCAGAATCGAACGGAACCAAGCCTATCCCTTGCTAGAAGTTATCGGTATCACCCTGCTGG
>JAIRLU010000122.1 GCA_031259215.1 Treponema sp.
TGTTGACCGTGGGAGACTACCCTCCCCATCAGACCCTATACGTTCCAGATTCACCATCCGGCCATTGCGAGTAGGAACACACGAGAGGATAGACATAGAGCAGTTTACTGGATACACTAGAGTTGTTCAGAAACCCCAGTTTCTGAACAACTTCCGCTTAAAAAACAGCAAAATGCGGAGCATTTTGCAAGACTTGTTCGATAACCAACTGGGTTATTGAACAAGTCCATTGTACCCTTCTGGTTTATGGAGTGAATCACCTAACCCAGGGAGTTTTCCATGGCTGCCAAAGAATGCCCCGCAGCATTCTTTGGCAGGATTTCCTATGCCATAGCAGCCTTACACAGTTCAAGAACCAAGGATTTAAAATAATCCAGACTAATCGGCATAAGCTCCACGGGAACTTGGGTGTATTCAAAAAATTCAAAGAGTTCTTCATCCGAAATGGTAAAGATACCGGTATCAAGCACGACAATCTTCTCGAAAGAGCCAAAATTGATTCGGGCATCCGTGGAATCCCAGCCATGTTCCTGCTGGTATATTTCTTTCCATAATTTTAAACCTCCCATGGTCAGATAATATATATTCCCAGAAGCATCGCTCAGTTTTTTCTTTTCAGGACTTAATAAGATCTCCACACAATTAGCCGCTTTAGGGTAAACCGCATCGAATTTTCCGGTTATTCGCGGCCATTCGGTATGGCACATACCCCCATAGAGCAGTACGGTCTTATCATGGTGATGGGACTCCAAGTGTTCGGTTACGGATTTTTCCAATATATCGGCCTTCACATCCAAAGCAGGGGATAAAAAATCAAGGTGCATATCCTGGCCGCCTAAGGCTTCCTTGATTTCAGGCAGTATCTTCTCCAGTTCAAACTGAAAAATACCGCAGGATAGGAACGATAAAGACACGGGTAACTCCTTAGATAAGCCTATCTGCTTGGGTTGCGGTAAAAATGAGCTGTTTATCCCGTACTGCCGCGGTTCCTCTCAATCGAAATCCTTGAGGCCCCTCGACCCTGGTGGATCCGACAATCCAGGCCTGGTTGTTTTGCAAGAGGTTTTTCTGGGTTTGTTCCATTTTGTAAATACCAAAAATAACCTCATCTCCGGAAGTTTCTCCTTTCCCGGCAATAATGGGATGAGGCGTTCCATCCGCATTGACGGTAACCAAGGTGAGAAATGCCGAACCTTCAATAACCTGCTTGACTGTTTCATTGATAACCATATACATCTCCTAGATACTGATTTAATAGTAAGTATTATATTACTATCTAGTAGTATAATACTCCTCATATACCAATATGTCAATATCCCATATTTTTAAATACCGGGGCCCTGGGAGTATCATCTTGATGTTTGCAGGGAAGCAGTTTAAAGTAACTAGGTATGGAAAATATGAGCGGGCAGGAAGGGGCTGATGGCCGCTGTAATCAAAAAAGCTGTCCCCAATGCCCTTGTTTAGCCTATTGTCCTCTGAAAAAGACGATGAGTGTAATTGGCGGAAAATGGAAAGTGCCGATTCTGTGTGCACTACATCAAGACGGTACCACCCGTTACAACGAATTAAAACGTAAGATGCGGGGTATTACCAATACGATGCTGGCCAGTTCTTTGAAGGAATTGGAAGCCTGTGGACTCATCCAGAGAACCCAATACCCTGAAATGCCGGTTCGGGTAGAATATACCCTGACCAGTGCTTGTGATACCTTGATACCTATTTTAAACCAACTTGCCCACTGGGGTATACAGCTATTCCAGCCATAAGGCGGATACTAAGGGTATGGCCGTATAGGGCGCCGAACGGTCTCCTGCAGCTCTGCCAGAACTGTTCCGTTTACCCCGTCAAGACAGCAGTCTAGGAGCAGGAGACCTGGGGAAGAACCGATCCGTTCTATTCCATAGAGCTTCCCCTGGATCCGGATTTCTCCGTAAAGCCTGAGTGTATCTCCCCCGCCATTGATCCCCAAACGGTTGAGCTGAAGCTCCATACCGGTACAGCGTGAAACCGCTTCCAGAACCACCTTTGTCCAAGACGCTCCTGTTCCGGTAAGGGGGTAAGCCTCTTCAGAGAATGCAGGCCCCTGGTATCGGCTCAGGGTAGCGGTAATCCGGTACCGGGTAATCCCACCCATCTCAGTGGTTTCCGAGCCGGTAGTCCTGATGAAGGGTCCGGGATACGCCGAGGTCAGGGCATGCAGATCCACAAGCATACGGATAAATTCGGTAAGCCCCGTGCTGACCCCCGATGCAGCTTTAACCAAGAGGGTGAGCTGAGAAAGGGTTTGCGGATCCAGATCCATACCGCAGTAGCGCCGGGCAAAGAGAGCCACTCCAGCCCTCCCAGAATGACGGGAGAGGACGATCCGTTCAGGGACCATAGTAAAGGGTTCCGGTAGAACAGGGGCATAGGTCTTGGTGTTTTTTGACAAACCCTGCTGATGCAGACCGGAACTAAAGGCCCGGATGTTCCAGCCACTCAGCGGTTTCATGGGGGAACCGGCAGTTCCTGCTGCCGCTGCCGCCAAACCAAGCACGGGAGCCATCTTTTCCGGGCGGATCCTGGTCTGAGCATGGTATAGTTCGGGACGAGTCTGCAGATTGGCAAGTACTTCTTCCAGGGCGGCGTTTCCTGCCCGTTCCCCTATACCAGAAACCGAAACCTCTACCTGACCACAGCCCGCTTCAATTGCCGCCAAGGTGTTAGCACAGGCAAGGCCGAAATCATTATGGCAATGAACGCTTAAAACCGCCTTGCCCAAAGCAAAGGGGGAAACCGCGTTACAGAGGAATCTTACCAGGTTAGCTATAGTAGCAGGCGCAAGAACACCCAGGGTATCGGCGATATTGATAATTCCCGCACCGGCATCCAGGGCATTTGCACAGTAATCCGCCAGAAAAGCCGCATCTGCCCGGCTTGCGTCCTCTGCACCTAGTTCCACCATCGGCACCAGTCCTGCAGCAAAAGACACGACCTCTCGTGCCAAGGCGAGCAACTCGGTTTCGGTTTTACCGAATTTTGCGGTGATATGAGTTTTGCTTACCGGCAGGGAAATATGGAGCACTCCAGGAATACCGCCTTGGAAGATCTGCACAGTTTCTTTAATATCGGTAAGCCGTCCCCGGCACATAACCGCGGTTAGGGGCCGCTGGGTTTCCACAGGATCCAGGGGCAATTCAGCCAGGTCCAAAGCAATCCGGCGGCAGATCCCCAATTCCCCTGGAGAGGAGAGGGGAAATCCGGTTTCAATGATATCCACCCCAGCTTCAGCCAAGGCCCGGGCCAAGGTGATCTTCTGTTCCGCGGAAAAGGCAAAGCCCGCAGCTTGATCCCCGTCCCTGAGGGTCGTATCAAGAACCCTGATCCGCCGCACGGATGAGCTCCTGTTCCGCCAGGACAGCGATCCGATCTAGGGCATCCATAAACCGCCGGATGTCTTCTGGTTGTGGTTTACTGATATGGATAGCCTCTATAGAACAGATGAACTGGAACGAATCAAAGGAACGTAACGACGATTCCAGATCCTCTGGTAGGGCTATAAACGTTTTTGCTTCGGTAAGTAAATCGTCCATAGTATGATTCCGGGGCCACAGTCCTCGGCGGGTAAACATGGCCATGAAGTATTTCTCAATCCCCATAGCGGCGATGTTCTGCACCAATTCCGGGGTGAAGACCTGGGGCCGTTTCAAGCTGCCCTTGACCGTTCGATGGAAGCCCTGTCCGTCTTCATAAAACTGCTGCCACACTGGTTTTTCCTGTGTTTCCATGCCCCATAGTACGTGCTCATATATGCCGTGTCAATGGACTTGTTCGATAACCCGGTTGGTTATCGAACAAGTCTTGCAAAATGCTCCGCATTTTGCTGTTTTTTATCGGAATTTGTTCAAAAACTGAAGTTTTTGAACAACTCTAATATAA
>JAIRLU010000156.1 GCA_031259215.1 Treponema sp.
GCGTTTAAAAGTATATCTCTTTATATAATAAGGATTTACGCATATACCTGCATAGTATCCGCGGGAATCTATTTCATTACTATACAAGGAATTCAAAAAGTAAACGTCGATGCCCTGACGTGTAGTGCCTTGCGAGGGGCTTCCGGTCCCGTTATAGTTATAATTATGGAACAACTGAAACGGACCACCCACTGCGGGGCCTTACGAAAACAGGATGTGGGCAAAACCGTGATATTAAACGGCTGGGTCCATCGGAAGCGGGATCATGGAGGGATTGCCTTTATTAACCTCCGGGATCGCTACGGTATTACCCAGGTAGTGGTGGGGGAAGGATCCCCTGCAGCCCTCAGCGCCCTGACCGGGGAACTGCGGAACGAGTACTGTATCGCCGTAGAGGGGCAGGTTCGCCTGAGACCGGATGCTATGGTAAATCCAGAGATGCCTACCGGTGAAATCGAGGTGGCTGCGGAAAACCTGGTCATTCTGAACCGCAGCGAGGTTCTTCCTTTCCCGATAGATGAAGAGACCGGGGCAAAGGAGGAACTGCGGCTCAAATACCGCTACCTGGATCTGCGTTCTGGAGGTATGCAGAAACGGATCCGCTTGCGGCATGAGGTGAGCTTTGCGGTCCGGGAATGGATGATCTCCCAGGGCTTTTATGAGATTGAAACCCCTAGCTTCATCAGATCCACCCCTGAAGGAGCCCGGGATTACCTGGTGCCTTCCCGGCTCTATCCCGGTAAATTCTACGCCCTTCCCCAGTCTCCCCAGTTGTATAAGCAGATCCTCATGGTGGCGGGGTTCGATAAATATTTCCAGATTGCCCGCTGTTACCGGGACGAGGATGCCCGAGGGGACCGGCAGCCTGAGTTCACCCAGATCGATATAGAGATGTCCTTTGTGGATCGGGAGGATATTCTCACCATGACCGAGGGACTCCTGGGTTATGTGTTTAAGCAATGCTTGAACCGGGAGTTACCCCCTCATTTTACCCGCATGAGCTATGAAACCGCGATGGAGCAATACGGTACGGATAAGCCGGATCTCCGTTTTGCTATGCCTTTGCAGGATTTCGGCCCTTATGTAGGGGATGGAGGGTTTCAAGCCTTCAAGGATGCCCTGGCAAAAGGGGAAGCGGATAAGCACGAGGCCGCAGCCAAGGGGATCACCCAGGCTGGCGGCGGGGTCAAGGCTCTGGTGGTACCGGGTAAAGCCTCCTACTCCCGGAAGCAGATCGAGGAGCTTGAAGCCCATGCCAAGATCTACCAGGCCAAGGGTCTTGCCTGGATGAAGGTTGCCGGAACTGAAGTCGAGCCGGTTCTGGAAGGAGGGGTGGCGAAGTTTTTTACCCCCCAGGCCAAGGCCATCACCCGGGGCTTAGGAGCCAACCCTGGAGACCTCATCCTCATGGCGGCAGATTCCCGGAGAAAGATAGCCAACATCGCCCTAGGCGCGGTGCGGTCCAAGCTGGGCCGGGATTTGGGGATCCTGGATCTCGGGCACTGTGCCTTTGTCTGGATCCTGGACTTTCCCCTCTTTACATTCAACGAAGCAGAGAACCACTGGGAAGCGGCTCATCACATGTTTTCCTATCCCCAGGACCAGTACCATGGAATCCTGGAACAGGATCCGGGCTCGGTAAAGGGGGACCTCTACGATCTGGTCCTTAATGGGTATGAGCTGGCCTCTGGTTCCATCCGTATCCATGACCCGGATCTGCAGAAACGGATCTTCCATATCCTGGGACTGGATCCCCAGGAAGCGGAACAGAAATTCGGTTTCCTCACCGAAGCCTTCAAGTTCGGCGCTCCTCCCCACGGGGGTATTGCCCTTGGTTTGGATCGGCTGGTGATGCTCATGGCCGGGGAAACCTCGATTAAAGAGGTCATTCCTTTCCCCAAAAATTCCTTTGCCCAGAGTCCCTTGGATGACAGTCCCAGCGAGGTAGCTCAGAAGCAGCTTGATGAATTGCACCTTTCCATCTTGCGGCCCAAGGACGGGCAGCAGTAAAAGGTGAGTCCCTGGAGCAAGCTGATAAACGCACAAGAATCCATAAGCCGAAGGCCGGCCCAAGAAAAAAGTAAGAGGACGAGCCGACTTCAAACTAAACGCTCTGAGAAGTAAGAGAAAAAAGTAAGAGGACGAGCTGATTTCAAACCAAGCGCTCTGAGAAGTAAGGAAAAAAAATGAAAGAATATCTTGAATTGTGGCTTACCTTTACGAAGATTGGGTGTATCACCTTTGGCGGGGGCTATGCGATGGTCCCCGTACTGGAACGGGAACTGATCCAGAAGAAGGGCTGGACCACCATGGAAGAGGTAATGGACTACTATACCATCGCGCAGGTAACGCCCGGCGTCATTGCGGTGAATACCTCCACGTTTATTGGATTCAAAAGGAAAGGCTTTCTGGGGGGAATCCTCGCTACCGTTGGCTTTGTGTTTCCTGGGATCCTCTTCATCACCGCTATTGCCTTGTTTTTGCAAAGTTTTGCGGAGTATCCTCTGGTGCAGCATGCCTTTACCGGTATCAGGGTAGCAGTGGGGGCTCTCATTCTGGATACGGTCCTGAAGCTCCTCAAAGGGGTATTCAAAGACGGCAAGGCCCTGGTCATCTTCATCCTGGGCTTCGCCCTTTCCGCGGGGTTTAACGCTAATCCGGTACTGCTGGTTGTAGCCGCAGGGGTTGCAGGCTTTTTCCTGTACCGGCCTCGAAAAGGTGCGGCCTCTGGAGGCAAGGGAAGGCCAGTATGACCCTGTTGTGGCTGTTCGCGGAATTTTTCAAGATCGGGGTCTTTTCGGTTGGCGGAGGCCTGGCGACCCTTCCCTTTCTCTACCAATTGGCAGATACCTATGCATGGATAAGTCCTGAGCTGATCGGTAATATGCAGGCAGTGGCCCAATCATTACCTGGCGCGATTGGGGTTAATATGGCGACCTATACGGGCTTTCTCTGCAGGGGGATTCCAGGGGCAGCGGTGGCGGTCCTGGCTTTGATAAGTCCTTCCATAATCGTTATCCTCATCATTGCCAGGATGCTCCAGACTTTTAAGGAAAACCAAGTGGTCATAGCGGTGTTTTCCGGTCTTCGTCCCGCAGCAGGGGGACTCCTCTGTGCTGCGGGTTTTGGATCCCTCAAGCGTTCCCTGTACCAGGGTGCTGCACCGGTTTGGTATGAGAGCCTCCGCTGGAGGGAATGTCTCTTGTTTTTAGTTCTTTTTTTGCTGATCTTTAAGGGTAAGAAGCACCCCATTATCTACATTGCCGCGGCAGGCGTGGCAGGGATGGTCTTGGGCTTATAATGGGAGAGGTCGGATTGAGCACGCTGAGGGCTGTTTCAGAAGGGCAGGAATTATTTTCTTGTTTTTTTGTATATTCTCTAGACAAATAAATATGAATGTGCTATAGATTATTACAAGCGGTTTTTTACGGGCTTAAGGAAGCGGCGTAAAAAGGATATACCTTCTTGGATGAGGCCCTGGAGGTCTTGAAGAAGGGTCAAGCTTTGCAGGTGTCCTCAAGCTAAGGGGGCATCGCAAAACACGGGGTCTTGAGGCTCTGGAAAACAGCAGTTGTGATTTTTAACTGTATTAAAGGGTAGTATTACTGTTGTGAAAAACGTCCATAAGTCTTTATGCTATAACGAATTGAACCCCCCCCCCCCCCCGATAAATTTATACAATATAACAAATAAGGTACCTGTAGGGTATTATAGAAATAGTTTTTCTGTTTATTCTCGTGTTATTCTCCTGCTCTATAGGTGTTCCCAGTGCCTTTGTGTCCTCGGGAATGGAAGGGCGTTTTTTTATTGTTTGCAATGACCTCTGCCGGTAAAGCAAAGCAGGTTTTAGCGGAGATCTAACTGGCAAGCGTCGGATCTCCTGTACATATCCGGTGTGCATGTTGATGACGTTACGGCTCACAATGTGTATCCGGTGTCCAAATCCTCAGGGCAGTATCTATGTCCATAGATGATTACGATTAGATCATCCTAATCGTACATGCAGAAATAGTATCTCTACTTAATTCCATATCTTGTATATCTCTCACCAGCGCCTTTATCCGGCGGGCCGCCAATCACAGAACAAACTATGAGGTACAATGTATACGACAGTCTTAATCGGGTGCGGAAGGGTAAGTTTTAAACATATCGAAGGATTCGGTTCCAATGCCCATACCATGCATCTTATAGCCGTGTGTGATCCCGCGTTGGATCGGGCACGGGAAAAGGTACGGGAGTATCAAAAATACCGTACCGCTGCGGAGGTCAAGGTATATGAAGATTACCGAAAGATGCTGGCCGAATGTCGGCCCGATATCGTTACTATTGCCACCGAATCGGGGAAACATAAAGATATAACCATTGACTGCCTCAATGCCGGCTGCCATGTGATCTGCGAAAAACCTATGGCCCTTTCCACAAAAGA
>JAIRLU010000229.1 GCA_031259215.1 Treponema sp.
TCGGTCGTATCGCTGGTAATATCCTGCACTTCGGCTATGTACGCGCCCCTTCCCTGTGCCTGTCCGCATCTATGCAAAAATAGGAGCAATTATCACGGCGACCGAAGTAGAAAATGTTTTCCCATGATACCCCCGGTGAAGCAGAGGCCAGTACGAGACAAGGGCAGTGGTTTGAATTGAAGGAAAGCGAGGAGGAAAAGGGAGACCTCTATAGGGAGAAGGGGGAGCGGGCACTTCCCTTTCTCCTTTGGTCTTTGGGGATCCTAGCGGCCTCCTCGATAATAGACCCGGACCTGCTTGTAAAGCCCGTCCCCTTCACTCTTGGTTTCTACATCCCCAATATCGTTCAAGGTGGTATGGATGAGCCGGCGGTCAAAGGGATTCATCGGTTCCAGGAGGACTGAACCATGATTCTCCCGGACCCGATCCGCTACGGTATAGGCCAAGCGGACCAAGGACTCCTCCCGGCGAATCCGGTAATTCTCCGTATCCAAGATCACCCGTATATCCTCTCGACCCTGTCTTCCCGCGTAAATATTGATCAAAAGCTGTAGCGCATCCAGGTTTTTTCCCTTTTTTCCTATTAAAATAGAAGAATGTTCCGAATCAATCTTGAATCCGATCTTCCGGTTCTCTCTGAAGAGGACCGACGCCTTTCCATCATACCCCATCCGCTGGACGATACCTTCTATAAAATCAATTATCTTTTGTTCAAAATCGCTTTTAGCTTCGGGCTCGTCGATTTTTTTCTGACGGTGCTGCTCATGAGGAACAGATCGGGGTTCATCAGCTTCCTCGGCATGTACGGGGGATACTAAAGCGGGTTGATTCAGATGAACCCGTATCTTCACATACCCTTTCTTGAGCTTGAATAGACCTGAGCGCTGGACCTCAAGGATTTCCACATCAAAATCGTCCTTACCAAGACCAAGGGCTTCCGCTGCCCGATCGATTGCCTCTTTTTCGGTACGGCCTTCAAATTCATATACCATATATAGACTCCTTGCGAAAGAAATTGCATTTTTTACTTTTTTCAAATAGCACGCCACTTTCAAAATATGACATTTTGAAACAACCTTCTTTAAAAAACGGATGTTTTCACCCTTTTGTGGGCCTCGCCTAAAAAACGCCGGACCACCACTTTTCTCAATGCTTCATAACAAGTTCCAGGCGTACTGGAAACCCCCTGCCCCTAGCGCTTCTTCTTCTTTTTCGGTGCAATCACCGGTTCAGGATTGGCAATGGCCATACTTGCCCGCTTTTTGGCCAGATATTTGTTGATAGCTACCTGTTGCACCAGGGACAAGAGGTTGGAGATGATCCAGTACAAGAGTAAGCCTGAAGGCACATCGTAGAGAATAAAAAAGAACACAATAGGCATGATATAGAGCATCATCTTCATTTGGGCATTGCCCTGCTGATCCGGCGTCTGGGTTATCTTGCCATAGAGCAGTTGGGAACCAACATAAATAAAGGGTAAAAGACGAATATCGCTCCACCCCAACAGGGGCAGGCGGAAAGGGGCAAAGGAAAAGATCGATTCCGGGAGAGAAAGGTCTGGAATCCAGCCCGGAATGAACAAAGCCCCCCGGAGATCGAAATGGGTATTAAAGAGATTGTACATAGCAATAAAAATCGGGAACTGCAGAAGCATGGGAAGACATCCTGCGAGGGGGTTATACCCTTCCTTCTTGTACAATTCCGCCATTTCCGCGTTTATCTTAGCAGGATTATCCTTGTATTTTGTCTGGATCTCCTTGATCTTCGGGGAAAGGACCTGCATCCGTAAGGTCGCTTCCGAACCTTTCTTGGTAAGAGGGAACAAGATGACCTTCACCAGAAGGGTAAGAAACAGAATGGCCACCCCATAATTCGGAATAATCCGGTAGAAGAAGGTCAAAATCCACTTGAGTACCGTTTCCAAAGGCCCCAAAAAACCACTGGTATTGGCCACTTTGATTAAATCCATATCCCGGAGATTGAAGTCGTTGTTTCCATTGTTATACGCCGCCAAGGAATTCTGGTTCTTGGGGCCCAAGTAAAACCGGTAGGTATCCTCGGTACGGGAGCTGTTCACCGGGAAGCGGATCACCGAAAACCGGGAAGCGCTGGAAATACCCGGTTCAGGTCGGGTGGAAAATTCCATCTCATACTGGTTAATATAGGGCAGGGCGATAAACGTAAAGTACTTTCCCGCGATGGCCGCCCAACTTGGACGGGTCATAATCTTGAGGGGGGCCTGGTCGTTTACTTTTTCCTGCTTCTGTTTACCGTTGGTATAGGTATAATAGTGGCGATACTCATAGCGCTGGTCTAATTTTTCAAAATACGGGCCGATCTGGGGCCCAAAAGTCAAGGTATAGGCGGCTCCAGAGAAATTAAACCCCGGGGTCGAGTGCCCTCCCTCCAACTGTATAGTCAGCTCAAACATATATTCCCGGGGCTTAAAGGTATAGATTTTGGTCAAGCGGAACCTGCCTCCCTCCCCGCCGGTTCCCAGAGTAAAATCCCGGTAAAAGGCCACGGCATAGTCTGATAGACGAGACACCGTAAAATAGGATTGGATCGGCTGAGCCGTGGCATCCCCAAAGGCCACCGTAAAGGCATGGGGCTCCTCGGTACCAGGAAGGATCATCTCTACAAACTCATTCCCTTCGGTATGTTCTTTGAGCTTATAGGAAACCACATCTCCCCCGGCATTGGTGAGGGTTACCCGCAACAACTCCGTGTCTATGGTTACCCGCTGTTCTGAAACCGGTCCTTCATCTACCGATTCAGTGAGATCTTCCGCCCCAGGAATTACCCTTGAAACCGGCTCTTCCCGGGAAGTTCCCGGTACATCGGGCTTCTCCGCAGCCTCTGTAGCCACAACAGAAGCCGCGGGCGGAAAAAAGATGCCCTGTACTACATAATACCCTGATATAACGAGAACTGAAAGCACCACCGCCAGCAACGTTCGCTTTTCCATGTAACTCCTCAAGCAATTTTTAATTTTTTATTCTTTATAAGTAACCCAGGCGGAACCCCTACCTTGGATTGAGCTGAAAAAGCGAACGGGAGGCCGCTTTTTCGGAAGGCCATTCCAAACCTAACCACGTTTTGAGATAAGCTCACTGAGCTTATGCAATATAAACAATAAAGAAAACTAAAAAGCACGCTTTTGTAACCGTTTTTATTAAACCTGCGCCGTCTTGCGCACACCTACGAAAATCCCTCAAGATCCCTCAGATTCCTCCGGGCCGAAGCAACCCTCATGGTAAAAGGTTATTGGACTTGTTCGATAACCCGGTTGGTTATCAAACAAGTCTTGCAAAATGCTCCGCATTTTGCTGTTTTTATCGGAATTTGTTCAAAAACTGAAGTTTCTGAACAACTCTATTATACCCTATACCAAAATACCACCAGGTTCTAGGGTACCGGATCGTAGCCGCCAGGACAAAAGGGATGGCACCGTATGAGCCGTTTAAGGGTTAATACAAAACCCCGGCATATCCCGTATTTCTGTACCGCTTCATAGGCATAGGCGGAACAGCTTGGGACATACCGGCAACAGGGAGGAAAATAAGGCGAAATAACCCCCTGATAAAACCGGATCACCCACAACACCAGTATCCGCATCTACACAACTACCCCTTGGTGAAAATTTCCGGTTGTTTCTAGGGCATGCTTTATTTTCCATATAAATCGGCTTTAGAAAACAATCGTTTTACCTGTTCCATCCGGCCCGCAAAGGTATCGCAGCCCGGATACACCAGCAACACCACATCATACCCCGGCTTGAGGGCATACCCTATATGACGGTACGCTTCCCGACCAAGCCGCCGGGCCCGATTCCGCTCCACCGCAGTCCCAAATTTACGAGAAAAGGTAAAGGCAATCCGGTTATGAGACAAACCATTGTGTAAAACAAACAACTTCGCGCCAGAACAGGTAACACCCTGACCATGGCGAAATACTTCCCGGATCTCGCGTCTCCCCTTTAAGCGTTCTGCCCGCTGAAACCGAAAGGATACCTTCTTTTTCCCCTGGAAAATACCTTCCTCCCGGGGAAGGACCCCTTCCTTTTGCAAAGGCCCAAGTTCCAAGAACGGATCCTCCTTAATAAGGCTTTTTTTCGTCAGAAACACTCAATTTAAGCCGACCCTTTGCCCGTCGGCGCTTTAAGATAAGCCTACCTCCCCGGGTTTTCATCCGGGCCCGGAATCCAAATTTCCGGTTGCGCTTCACTTTACTCGGTTGATACGTCCGTTTCATCGAAACAGCTCCTTACTTCAATATTAACCATTTATCATAAAAGAAGTACTCCATTAGGTCAATATGGCCGTGGAGTAAATGCAACGTCACTGTTTATATACTGAAAGAAGTGGGGAAGACGGGGTGATACAAGCACCGGGGAAGGTGAAAAATCCACCCTCCCCATGAGGATACTTCTGAGAACGAGGCATAGTAGTACCTTGGAACCTTTCTCGTGTATGCCCGTAGCTAGATCCGGTCCCGCTTGATTTTCTTGGTAGTGGTCATCTCCATAGGCTCTTCAAGGATGCTTGTTTTTTCGATCCGCTGATAGGGCAGAAGCCGCTGATTCACTTCAGAGATGATCTGGTTTATCCGGGCATGGATGGATTCCTTGGTCCTGGCATCATCCGGGAGGTTCTTGAAAAAATCAGGGCTGGGATAGACCAATGCCTCGATGCCTTCGGACTTCATTTTCTTATCCAGCACAAAACCCCGGACCAGAATCTGTTCGATTTCTTCAAAAAGCTGGAACTCATTTTCTATTTCTTCAGGATAGACGTTTTTCCCTCCCTCGGTCACGATCATGTTCTTTGCCCGGCCCGTGAGGTATAGGTACTGTTCGCTGTCCAGGTACCCTAGATCCCCGGTCTTGAGGTAACCATCCGGCGTAAAGGCAGCAGCTGTCTCCTCAGGCATCTGGTAATACCCCTTCATGACCATCGGGCCTTTCACGATGATTTCACCGATCCCCCGTTCATCCGGGTTAAGGACCTTCATATCCACTTGGGGGACGATCTTACCCACGCTGGTTTCTTTATAATGCTCCACCGGGTTCAGGTTGATGATAGGGGAGGTTTCGGTTAGGCCGTAACCCTGAATAAAATCCAGCCCTAACTGGTTGTATTTCCTAAAAACACTCGGCGCCAAGGGGCCCCCTCCGCAGATACAGATCCGCAGGGTGGAAAGGGAAGCCTGACGCAACACCATGCCGAAGAGCTTTTTCCCGGGATTAACCTTAAAGACTTTTTTAATAAGCCCTGAAAGCCCCATCAAAACGGAAATAAGGCCATACACCACAGGCCCTTTTTCTTTGAGGCCCCGGAGGATCCCTGCGAGGAGCTTGTTAAAAAGCATGGGAACCCCCAGAAGCATGGTGATCTTGGCTTCCTTGAGGTCCTTCAAGATCGCCTTGGTAACCATTCTTTTGCCAAAGACCACCTCCGCACCGGTGGATATGGCTTCTATGAACACCGCCAGCATGGTATAGGAGTGATGAATGGGGAGGAGCGCGTAAAAAACATCCGTAGACAACACGGTGAGGTTCCCCTGGGCAAGGTAACAGTCGGCAACCAGATTCTGATGGGTCAGCATGACCCCTTTGGGAACCCCTGTGGTTCCTGAGGTAAACAGGATCGCCGCAATGTCCATTTCCGTCCCTTCCTGAATTTCCGCTTCCGGGCCGTCCAATTCGTAGATATAGGGGCTTATCCCCTTTTTAAGGGAAACGATACTACTTAAAGATCCGGGATTGCTCGTAAAGAAGGGGTATTTTTCCTCGTCTATAAAGAGGATCTTGGCCTTAGAGGTCCGAAGGAGCAGATCAATTTCCTCAGTTTTCAGTTGATAATCTATAGGAACCACCACCGCGCCGGCAAAAAGGATGCCCAGGTAGGCGACGGTCCATTCCGGGGAATTTTTACCGCTTACCCCTACGGCGTCTCCCGGACGGATCCCTTGGCTATGAAGCCACCGGGCCAGGGCCTTAATGATACCCAGGGCTTCCCGATAGGTAAGACTGATACGGTCCGGCTCATAAATCGTAAAACACGAGCGTTCTCCATACCGGGAGACGGTGATCCTAAACATCTCCGGCAAGGTGGGCCATAAACCGTTAAAGGCCGTACCCCGAAACGTATCTAGAAAAGCCCAAGGCGTACGGGCAGAATTTTTTTCTCTCATGTAATCACCTCTTTTTATATTGACCGGAACTCAGCTTTGTGGTTGCAGGGATAGGGATAAAAGTCTTGTTTTTTTATGGTGCACTCGACCACTCCTCGTACCTATAGGCTGTGGTGGACGAGTCCCCGAAAGCAAAGGGAGATAATTCTTACGGAAGGGCTTGATACCCAGGATATTAGAGGGTAAAAATAACGATAAGATACTATAATGAAAATCATGAGAAAAATAGGTAAAAATTGTTTGGGATGTATTCCCCTTTTGCTCCTGTGGGTTTCCTGTTCTGCCCAGGTGCAAGGCTCTCTGCACCTGGATGGTTCGGCAGATCTGAGCCTCCAGGCTTCCTTGCAGCCTCGTACGGCCGCCCTCATCCGTTCCTTATCCCGTTTGGCTGGAGACTCATCTCGTTCAGAGCAGATTCTCGATGCCTCTACCATCGGTAAGTCCTTGGCTTCTGCACCGGGAATCAAATCTTTGGTCCTCCGTAACCAGAATCCTACTACTATTGAAGGAACCATCAGCATCCTCAAGGTGGATGCCTTTCTTGCGGTTCCGGGAAGTCCAGGGAACCATAACTTCATCAGCTACGAACAGACCCATGCAGGAGGGAGGCTGCGGATCGCGCTGGATCGCAGTTCAGGCCCTCGGATCCTTACGTTGTTCTCGCCGGAAGTGAGGGATTACCTGTCGGTGCTCATGGCCCCGGTGGCCACTGGGGAAAGCCTTTCCCAGAAGGAGTATCTTGCCCTGGTTCAGTCTGTATATGGGAAAGCCCTGGCAGATGAGATTACCGCAGCCCGTATTCAGGTTACCATCGACTTTCCTGGATCCATCAGTACTATCCACGGAGGTCGGGCTTCTGCAAACCGGGCTGAATTTACCATACCTTTGGGGGACATGCTGGTCCTTGAGCGTCCTTTGATATATGAGGTGTTTTGGAAGTAATCACCTAAGCCCCTTCTTTAAGAAAACCTGCCTCTGTCAATAGAGTTGTTCGGAAACCTCAGTTTCCGAACAACTTCCGCTTAAAAAACGATAAAAACGTGGATTTTATGAAGAAATCCACGTTTTTTTGGAGACTTGTTCGTTTGGTTCGTGTCTGTTCGTGGTTACCTTCTTCCTGATCTCATGTATATGTACTCGCCC
>JAIRLU010000239.1 GCA_031259215.1 Treponema sp.
CAGGATCGGAGGGAAAGCATAAGAAAGAAACGGCTTCCCTTATTTCGGAGAACTTTCAGTTGTTCACCGATGTCTTTATACCGGCTGTTTGACGATATTCTCATGCCTAAAGCAGTATATATAAGGTATACATCTCTGTTAATAGATCCTTTCTCAATTCCTGATAAAAACGGCAGATATTTTGATTTCTCTGCGATTCCAATTCAAAAGGTTTATCATGACCAAGAAGGTTATTGGCATGTACCAAGAATACCTAAAGAAGAATACTATCGATTGAAATTGTTACAAGGAATCGCCTATAAAGCATACATACCAACTCCAACTATTGATAAATTTATTGAAAATTATGAAAAAAAATTACATTGGTTTGATAAAATCCATGGAGGATACCTGTTATCTGATGACTTCATTGCTCAGGATTTTTCCAATGAAATTACCATTATTTGTGATAAAGCTGAAATAAAAGGTATCAAAAAATATGATAAGGCCGTGCATAAAAATAATATGACCGAATCAATCAAATGTAGGGGATATGGAATAATTCCAATCACCATGAAATTGAGCTGCTTTTACTTTTATTTTCATAAACTCATCATCACTTATTTTTTTACCGATGATATATTTCCCTTTATCTCATTCAGCTTTTATTCCAACTAATTCTTTGGTTATTGGCCCCAAGGTATTATATTCAACTTTTTTATCCGCCGATGAAGATATTGAAGATAAATATTCTTCAACTAATTTTGAAACGCTTCTTTTTTGATTTTTTTCAGAATCTTTAGGGCAATGGCGCATAAGGTGGTGCGGGCTTGTCCGCACCACCTTATGCAAAATACGCGTAGCGTATTTTGCATAACTCCATAGCCATGTATCGCCTTTATTCCACTCCATACTCCCTATAAAAGTATGTATTGAAATATTCGGTGGTGCGGACTGAAACATGGCCGAGAAGTCCCTGTTAAAAACCGAAACTTAACTACAGCCGGTAGTTCCTCCGCAGGTGTCGCACTTCATACAGGTACCATTCCGCACCAGGGTAAAAGAGCCGCAGGCAGGACACGGGTCTCCTTCGTAACCCTTGATCCGGGCTTGAAGCCCCGCCCCGGCTTTATCCGTTTGCGGCTGCGCTGGTTTTCCCTGCCGGGGAGGGGTTCCCTGGTTTTCAGTACCTGTGGCCAGGAGATCTTCGGGCTTTATCTGCCCCAAGTCGTTGCGTTTCAGGTAGCTTATGGCCAGGTCCCGGAAGATGTAATCCACCACGCTGGTGGCCATCTTCACGTAGGTATGGCCCTGGACCAGTCCATTGGGCTCAAAACGGCTAAAGGTAAAGGCGTCCACGTATTCTTCCAGCGGAACCCCGTATTGCAGGCCCAAGGACACGGCAATGGCAAAGCTGTTGAGGAGGCTCCGAAACGCGGCGCCTTCCTTGTGCATGTCCAGGAATATTTCCCCCAGATCGTGGTCGTCGTATTCCCCGGTGCGGATGAAGATGGAGTGCCCGCCGATCTTGGCCTTCTGGGTGTACCCGGTCCGGCGGTTAGGCAGACTCTTGCGGAGCCCCCTGACTGAGGCTTTACCCCCTTCTACAGGACGGGAAGTGGTATCCAAGGTCCGCTCCAATTCCAGGATAGTATCTGCCAGGGGATCCGTACCCGGAGCAAAGGAGGAAAGGGGCTGAGACAGTTTAGAACCATCCCGGTAGAGGGCTACTGCTTTAAGGCAGCTCTTCCAAGAGAGCATGTACGCGCCTTTCACATCTTCAAAGTCGGCGCTGTTAGGCATGTTGATGGTTTTGCTGATGGCTCCGGAAATAAAGGGCTGGACTGCGGCCATCATACCGATGTGGGCGGTCCAGGGGATGGACCGCGTCCCCTTTTTACCCGACGGCGTGGCAGTATCAAATACGCGGTAATGCTCTTTCCGTAAACCCGGGGCCCCTTCAAGTCCCATGGTACCACAGGCATAGCGTTCCGCTTCTTCAATCTCCTCGTCCGTAAAATCCAGGTGCTTTAAAAGGCTAAACTCCGGCAGGTTCCAGGTAGACTCAGGAATATGGAGGGTCTTTTCGAGAAAGTCCTTTCCTACAACCCAGGGACTGAACACCCCTTCCAGGCTTAGGGCGGTCTTAACCGCGTCCTCCACCGCGGCTATGGCATCCGGGGTAAAACCCTTGACCGTAAGGGTCTCCGGGTTGATTCCAGGGGCTCCGGTAAAGGTTTTCCACCCGGTAGCATACGCGCTTATTTCGTCGATCCCTTCAGGGGTGTAGCCCAGGGCTTCCAGGGCCGGGGGAACCGATTGGTTGATGATCTTAAAATGTCCGCCTCCTGCGAGTTTCTTGAATTTCACCAGCGCAAAGTCCGGCTCCACCCCGGTGGTATCGCAGTCCATAAGGAGGCCGATGGTCCCGGTAGGAGCAATGGCGCTCACCTGGGCGTTCCTGAAACCCTGGGCCGTCCCCAGTTCCAAGGCCTGGTCCCAGGATGCCCGGACTGCCTCCAAAAGATAGGCCGGACAAAACCCCGGATCAATGCCCTCAGGCCTCCGGTGCAGCCCCTCGTATTCGAGGGCAGGCGCGTTGTACGCGGCTCGGCGGTGATTGCGGATCACCCGGAGCATGGCTTCCCGGTTCTCAGGGTACCGGATAAAGGGCCCCTGTTCTGCGGCCATACGCGCGGACTGGGCGTAAGCCTCTGCGGAAAGGATCCCTGAGAGGGCCCCTGCCACTGCCCGGCCCTCCTCTGAATCGTAAGCCAAACCCATGACCATGAGCAGACTCCCCAGATTGGCAAAACCCAGCCCCAGGGTCCGATATTGATAAGACAAGTCCGCAATCCGGGGTGAAGGGAATTGGGCCATGACCACGGAAATCTCCAGGATACTGGTCCAGATCTTAATGGCATGGAGATAGGCTTCCAGGTTGAAAATCCGGGTCTTCCGGTCATAGAACGCGGAGAGGTTGATAGAAGCCAGGTTGCAGGCCGTATCATCCAAGAACATGTATTCAGAACAGGGATTGGACGCCCGGATTTCACCCCCCGCAGGACAGGTATGCCAGTCATTGATGGTGGTATGGTACTGGATACCGGGGTCTGCACACTGCCAGGTAGAACGGGCGATCTGTTCCCAGAGTTTCCGAGCTTTGATGGTCTTCTCGCTCTTCTTGGAAATCCTCCCCCAAAGTTCCCAATCCTTATTATCCCGGACCGCCTCCATGAAATCGTCGCTCAAACGGAGGCTGTTGTTGGCGGATTGTCCGGAAACCGTGTTATAAGCCTCTTCATCCCAGGCCGTGGAAAACACCGCAGGGTTTACGGTCTCGTCTCCCTGTTCAAGCCGCCGCAGCAACTGGTACAGATAGGTGGGCGGAATCTGATCCCCCAGGGCATTCCGCAGAACTCCAGCCAGGTCCCGGTTTTTTTCCACCTTGAACCGGTCAGTCTCAGGGCCCCGGAACCCTGCCAGGGCCTTCTTGATAGCGTCCAGGTGTTTCTTGACCACCCGGGAACCGGTAACCATAGAAGCCACCTTGTGCTCCTCCCCGGCCTTCCAGTCAATGTACTTTTCCACATCCGGATGATCCGCGTCCAGGGTTACCATCTTGGCTGCCCGCCGGGTCGTCCCCCCGCTCTTGATGGCCGAAGCAGACCGATCCCCGATCTTGAGGAAGGAGAGCATCCCCGAAGAAACCCCGCCCCCGGACAAGCGTTCATTAAGGGCCCGCAGCCGGGAGAAGTTAGACCCCGTACCGGAACCGTATTTAAACAGCCGAGCTTCCCGGGTAACCAGGTCCATGATGCCCCCCTCGTTGACGAGGTCATCTTCCACCGATAGGATGAAACAGGCATGGGGCTGGGGCCGCTTATATGCGCTGTCGGACTTTTTAAGGGTTCCCTCTTGAGGATCGAAGTAATAGTGCCCTTGGGCAGGACCATCAATCCCATAGACCGCATAAAGCCCCGTATTGAACCACTGCGGGCTGTTAGGCGCAGCCATCTGGTGGGCAAGCATGTAACACGTCTCGTCATAGAAGGCTTTGGCGTCTGCTTCCGTGTCAAAGTAGTGATTTTGCCTGCCCCAGTCCATCCACGTATAGGCGAGCCGGTGAAACACCTGTCGGGCATCGTGTTCGGCCTCGTCTTGGGGAAGCTGGTCCCCAGGATCCGCTGCAGCGGTCTGCCCCTCTGGAAGGGCCCATTGTTTCCAGGCATACATTTTTTCCGCAGGAACTCCGGCCTTGCGGAAGTACTTTTGGCTTATGATATCCGTGGCAATCTGACTCCAAAAGGCCGGTACGATCACCTGGGGATCTTCAAAGATCACCTTTTGATCCGGATTGCGAATTTCACTCTTCCGTTCCTCCCAGCGGATATCCTTATAAGGTCCGTTCCGAGGATCCGTAAACAAGCGTTCAATCTTCATTATGATTCCTTATGCTTACTACTACTACAGTACCTGTAGTGTCTTTTGATATATCATACCCTATATAAAGGGTACTATACAAGGGGAGGATCCTGCCATTGGGGTATGATGAAAAAGTATGCCTCCATGGTTCTCTTTTTCCCTAATACCAAGTAAGGGCTGTTGCCCTAGGCCGTATCCTATGGTATGCTTATTCAGGTCAAGGGACGGTACCAGGAGATCTTGAGGTCTGTTCCACAAGGCTCGTTCTTTGTGATCTGCGTTGTTTTTTCAGTAAAGTACGAGAGAAGACTTTAGTAAACGGAGGCGTTATGGACGATAGAATTTTGGTGGAATGGGATGATCGGTATTTGGTGGGTATTCCCTTGGTTGATGAGCAACACAAAGAACTGATTACCATGACCAATACCTTATACCAGGGGTGTCTTGAGGGGGATGCTAAGGCAAAGATCTATTTTATGCAAGCCATCCACAGTACGGTTGACTACGTGAAGTATCATTTTTCTGCAGAAGAAAAGATCCTCGAACGAATTAATTACCCGGATATAGGGGAACATAAAAGAGAACATGAAGGGTTTATCAGGCATATCTTTGAACAGGTTAAAAGTTTTGAGGGAGGGAGAAAATTCGTCCCCAATGATTTTGTTCGTTATTTGAAAGATTGGATACTGGCCCACATTGCCTTGAGTGATAAGAAGTATGCCCAGTATATCATCAACCTCAAGAAACAGGGGCTGTTGCACATAGAACTCTGAGGGTACGAACAAGCAGTCGTGCAGGGACGGTAGTGGGCGAAAGATGTGGAGTACTTGGTAAAGAGCGTGATAAAGTATGGTCAGTAAACGAATTATAGCGGGAAGGAACAGGCGAACAACCTTTTTCGCCCACCACCGCAGGGACGAGGACTGGCTGCCTTTTGACGTGAAACCCTAGGGCTTACAGTCTGGACCTGCAGGGGCTTTGGACCCCTGCACGTTCATATCCCCTTCAGGATCAAAGGAGATGCCGTTTCAAAGTGTGCGCCACGGCACCGGGACCTGCCATGAGTTCTGCAAAGTACTGTTCTACTCGTTCCCCAAGACCTGCTTCATAGAGATTAACCGCAAAGATCCCTTGGTCCGATAAAATGGGCGCCAGCACCTCATGGAAAGGCCCAGACTGTCCGAGTTTCACCGAGGCTAAAGACTTGGCTAAGGACGCATAGGAAGGATCCGGGCTTACGGTAAAGGTTGCGCCCGTATCGTCCACTCCCAAAAGATACCGGATCCACCCGGCAAGCACCAGGGGAATGAGCTTGAGGTCCTGTACCTTCAGGGTCTTGCTGTCCAGATAGGCCTTGATAGTCTCCCCAAAACGGATGGGAATTTTAAGAGAAGAATCCGTAGCGATCCGCTGAGGAGTGTCGGGCATGAAGGGGTTGGGAAAGCGTATCTGTAATACCTGATCAATAAACGCTTTAGGAGAAAGGATACCCGGATCCACCACCACCGGAAGCCCTTCTTGATACCCGATACCCTCGACGAGTTTTACCAGATCCGGGTTTTTCATCTCATCGCTGATCTTGGTGTACCCCAAAAGACAGCCGAAAATCGCCAAGGCCGTATGCAGCGGATTAAGGCAGGTACAGACCTTCATCCGTTCCACCTTGTCCACGGTTTCCTGGTCTGTGAAGAAGACCCCGGCCTTTTCTATTTTTTTCAAGGCCGGAGACCCTGCAGGAAACGTATCCTCAATGACCAGGTACTGGGCCTCTTCGGCATTCACAAAGGGAGCAACCCGGGTATTCTTGGAAGTAAGCTGTCCTGCCATATCAGTACATCCCGCCTCAAGGAGCATGTTCTTGACCCCTTCATCAGGCCGGGGGGTTATCTTATCGATCATGGTCCAGGGGAAGGAAACCTGGGTAGGCTCCCGGATATAGGCAAGAAACCCCGGATCCGCCAGACCTGCTTCGGTCCACTGCACCGCGAAAGCCTCCACTGCCTTAAAGAGCTTATCCCCGTTATGGGAACAGTTGTCCATGCTGACCAGGGCCACCGGCAGCTTACCCGCTTTATACCGTTCATAACAAAGGCCTGCAAGCCTCCCGATATAGCTGGTAGGTCCTGCAGGTCCCCCCAGGAAATCCGCCTTCACCTCCGGTAGAGTTTCACCGGCACGGCTTACGTCATATCCCTTTTCGGTAATCGTAAGACTGACCATTTGTAAGGAGGGGGAACGGAAAATCTGTTTGAGTCTATCAAAATCTTCGGGTCTGTCCATACGCAACGCTTCGGCGATGCTGGCAATGACCCGTTTTTGTATGGTCCCATCGGCCTTCAGGGTTACGGCCATGCTTAAATTATCGTAGGGCCGATATACCCGATCGATTATCTCCCCATCGTAGCCTGCGGCCACGATGATGCCGGTTTTGGCCAAACCCTTATCCAAGAGATCCTGCTGCAGGGCAGCGAGGAAAGCCCGGAATATGTTACCTGCTCCAAAATGGACCCATTCAGGGGTCTTCAGGGTGGCTTGGATCATGGCACTCCGGTCAAAGTGAGGCAGTTCAATACCGGCCTTTTCCCAGGGAACCGGATTCCCCAATTCTTCATTGTTTAAACGCATGATAATCCTCATAGATACGAGCGAAAATTTCTATTAGACTTGTTCAGAAACCTCAGTTTCTGAACAAGTCCATTGTAATAATAATACCATAGGAGTCCCATAAAACCAACCGTGAAAATAAACGCATAACCCTATGGTGGATTTGGAATAGGATCCTCAAAGCACATCCTATAAACTGAAGATAAGGACGATAACCGTTACCGCCTGTACTGCTTTTAATAGGACTCTAAAACAGGCGGCCTGCCGTGCAAGGCTCTCGAAGTCAGTTCAACCGACTGGGCTAGGTACTGGATAATCTGTTCCCAGTACGCATACATTCTGCTGCTTAAATATAGAGGATCCCCGAGGATCTCTAGATAAGAATGCTTGATTACCCCTGCCTTCCTGGTATCGTAGAAGGTATGAGAGATAGACTGACTATAGAGGATATACAGAACCACCAGTACCGTCAAAAAAAATCGTACTTTAAGACGGTTCATACGTACCCCTGGGTTCTGTATGCGGCTCTATCCAAAGACCGTTACTACAGGCCACCCGAAATCCAATACTGCGGCTCGTACAGGCAGGGATACTACTACCCCGATAGGTAACTTTCACTTGAGACTCCAGGCTGTTCCATCCGCCTCCCCGTTTCACCCGGGACGCGCCGACAAGCGCCCCACAGGGGTTATCCTGGTCCCGGGGGATAATATCTTTATACCATTCCCGATCCCAGTGCCATTCACCGGTTATCTGGAGCGGATCAAACCCGGCTTGCGGGTCCGGCGGATTCTCCTCTTGATACCACACCAGGCGATGATACCAGTCCCAGCACCACTCCCATACATTACCCCCCATATCATACAGTCCCAAAAGATTAGGGTTCTTGTTCCCTACGGGATGGGTGGTTCCTTCCCCATTTTCACGGTACCAGGCCACGGAACCTAACCCTTCCTTCAGGTTTATCCCCGGATAGCTATAGTCCCAACCTTTCTGCGCAGGATTCCCTCCCCGGGCGGCAAACTCCCATTCCGCTTCAGTGGGCAGCCGATACCCTTTTCCCATGCGCATCTCCGCATGATTACAGGATAAGATGTCGTTGGAATTCCGGATCACTTCTCCCTGATAGGTATACTCCGGCAGGACCCCCATCAACTCACTATAGGCATTGCACCACACCACCGCATCCCGCCAGTTAATGGAACTGACCGGTTCATATTGGGTTACGGTCGGTTCTCCTTCGTTATCGCTGCTCCCCTCCTTCCCCCTATTGGTAAAACTGTATCCCTCATGCTGGGCCCAGATACGCACCCAATACCAGAGGGCATAGGTAGTCTCGTATTGGGCAATAAGAAAAGGGCTGAGCTGTACCTGCCGGTCCTGGACAAACACCCCCTCGGATCCGTAGCCGTCGATCATTCCCCCTGTGACTGGTACCATGTCCATATAGGGTAATAGTTCATCGACTTGATCTTTCGGAGACCGATCTACACCCTGCACATCGCCGTTTATGACACGATCCCCTGGTTTCATATAAACGCTCCTCCTATACGATATCCTTATCTTCGGCTTCTCCAGTAATAAACAGTTCTTCTGTCAGATCAAGCTCCTCTTCCTTAGTACAGACTTCTCCCGATGGATAAGTAAGCATACGGATACAAGGTTGCAGAGGCATATCAGTCTGATCGATAACCCGGGCTATGGCGCCGGTGTTCAAGCGTACCAAAGAACCCCGAGGATAGATACCCATAAAGGCCACAAAAACCTTGAGTATATCGGGGTCAAATTGGCTGTTCATCACATCCACCAGTTGGTTCATAGCTTGATGACCGGTCATAGCAGGCCGATAAGAACGGGGGGTCGTCATCGCGGCAAACGCATCCCCTATGGCCACGATCCGGCTTTCGAGGGTCATAGCGGTTCCTGATAAGCCTTGAGGATAGCCTGTACCATTCCAATGTTCATGATGCTGCAGGGCAACCAAGGCAATCCGGTTATGATAGCGGAGCTCTTTCAGAATCACGTTATACCCATGAATCGGGTGGGTAAGAATGTACCGCTGATCGACTTTTGCCAAGTCTTTGGTGGTGAGAATACTTTGGGGAATACAGAACATTCCCACATCATGGAGCAAGGAACCTAAAAGGAGGGTAGCGATGGTAAAATCTGCCAGCCCCATAGCTTGGGCGATACCCAGCGCAAGGACTGCAGTATCCACTGCATTTTTTGCCAACCTCAGTTCCTGTCCTCGATGTGTGGTGATGTATTCCAGGAACTGGGGCCCATCCACATAGATTTTCTCGGCGATACTCGCAAAAGGATCGTTTACAATGAATCGATTCATGGCTATTTTAGCAAAAATATCCTCCACTCGTTTAATCACGTCCAGATATTTTAGCAGGGTCTTCTTTTTTTCGGTAGTATCATCCATGAACTGCCTCGTTAATCATGTGTAATAGGGCTAGCAATGTATGGGCATATACATAGGGGGGGGGGGGGGGGGGGGGGGGAAAAACGAACCGTAACAGTCAGGGCCAGGTGGGTTGTTTGTGTGTTTTTTGGAAAAAAAAAGTGAACAATGA
>JAIRLU010000277.1 GCA_031259215.1 Treponema sp.
AAAAACCAAGTCATTGATTAGGGGTCATGCTCGGAAGGGGGGGCGCTGGCTTCCTGGTTAGGTAAAAAGGTCTTCAAATACGAAAACCGAGGGGGACTTTTCTGGTATTCCGTATATGCCTGCTGGTCCAGGTAGGTATCGGAATTCGACGGTATCTGGCTGTCCTCATGGGGCCTGGTTTGATTGGCCCGGGTTAAGCGCTGGTTTTCCGTTTCTAGTTGGCTTATCCGTTTTTCAAGAGAGGCTTTCTGGTTCTGGGCAGTTTCATTCACCGCCTGCTGTTCCCTGAGGAGCCGGGTGATTTCTGCATCTTTCTCCGCTAATTGCGCCTGGACTTCTTCCTGTGCAGTCGTCCTGGTCTCTGAGTCGTTCCGAAACGCCATGATGCTTTCAAGCAGGATTTGGGTTTGCGCCTCAGAAAATCCCATAGAGGCTCCTGCTCTTTTATACGCCTCCAGGGCTGCAGTCCACTCGTGCTGTAAAGCCCAGGTTTTTGCCTGCTCTATTTCAGTGATGGCCTGTGCTATGGGAGCTCCATAATCCGGGGTTTCCAGGGGAAGACGCACCCTAAAAGAACGGATCTGAGAAATCGGAGCATCGGTCCCTTCTTTATCGGTATAGACCATACCCCAAAAATAATCTCCCTGACTGAGTAGGTTCTCCTGGGTATGGTATATAAAATAGTTGTTGGTAACTTGTCGTACTATAAGAGGATTTCGTAAATCCGGGGATGTTCCGATCTGCACCGTATAGGTATCTGCTTCAGCCGCTGCTTTCCAGGAGAAGAACCATTCATTTTCAGAGGGTTCAAGCTCAAAAAGATCCCCCTGCAGGGGTACTAAGAGTTCAGGAGTGCTTAAACTACCATTCTGGACAATGCTGAAAGGAATGGGACTCATGGCATACCCCGCTGTTTCATTAAGGATCCCCGTAAAAACTGGTTTTACCTGCCAATACCAGGTTCCCGCCTCGAGTCCTGAATACATGAGGGAGTTCCCTGCTACGGTACCGGTATACACCGGCCTTTCCATGCGGGGATTATCCGCAACCAGGACCTGGTAAGACAGATCCTCCCGGGACGGGCTATCCCAGCTAAAGGTAATAAGCGGCAGGTTTACCCGATAGGTAAAGATTTTCTCTGCCGCAGGGCTTACCGGACTAAGCCACGGAGGATCCAGGATCAGGATTTTACCGTTGACCTTGGGTTCAGCAGTATCCTCGGTTTGGCTTATAGGGTATATCCGCCAATACCAGGTACCGGATTCCAGATCAACCCTGAGATCCGAAACATCGGTAGGATCAAACTGCTTGCTTACTTGGGTAAATGTGCGGTCCTGGGCTATTTCGAGGCGGATAGATTCGTCCCTCCTCAAACCAGCGGTTTTCCAGGCAAAAGACACCGGTACACGCCCTCCCTGGTGGTTTACCATACGAACTGAGGGTTTGGGTTGCAGCACCGCTACCCCAAGTTTCCGCAGAACCCCCTTGTCAGTTACCACTACCGCGGTTCCTGCTTCGGCGTTCTGCTGTATCCCATGGAGCGGGGTAATATTCGCGGTTCCCTCAACCACATGGACATATAAACTCCCATTTCCTTCAGTTCCTGCACTGATTAAGCTCCCTGAATCAAGGATAACTTCATGGCCTGCGGCAATAAGGGTCAAAGGGGCTCGGCCCTGTTCTGCGGTTTGAATGTTGATGTTCCCACCGTTTAAATTGAGACGGGTTCCCTGGGCATTCACGGTTATCTGTACAATACTATTTTCCCATATTTCAAACCGGTCCCCCCCGGGGAAGAGCACCGCTGCTTCGGAAAGGTTACCGGTGTGGATAATATCGTTGTTGTAAATCGGGGAATTATTTTTAAGGGTATCCCAGGCAGTCCGGTCTCCAAACCGGCGTTGGGCAAGCCGCTCTTTAAACAGGATAGAACCGATGGGCGCTTCATTTTGTTTGGTCATGGTGAGGTTAAGATTTTGCCAAAATAAAAACACCGAGATCCCCGCGCCGAGAAGACAAACCGTACTGACCATCACATGATGGAGCAGCTCATTTCTTGGGTTCTGTACTAATGGTATACTTCTTTTCTTCTTCATCCGTATTCACCTTACTCAGATCAGGGGTGGCTATCCCCAGAAGGTTGCGAACTTCTGCTAAAGTCTGCGGCCCTTCGGGTCCTACACAGCGCCGGGTTATGGCAGGGATATTTCTCGGCATGCCATCCAAACGGCGTAACAAATCCTCCGTTTCATCCGGGTCTGCCATGTTAACCACCGCAAACATCCGCAGCTTTTTACCTTTTTCAGTAACCTGGGGCATCTCTTCGGTAATAAGGTATTTCCCACAGAGTTTCCAGGTGTTTTCACTTATCAAAATCTCCGTACCAAAAGGCTTATTAAAGGTTTCGGTTCTATCGGCAAAACTCACCGTGTCCCCGATGACCGTGTATTCAAGCCGTTCATCGGAACCGATTTGTCCTGCCACCAGGTTACCTGAGTTGATACCGCACCCTATCTTGATGAGCGGTTTCTTGTCCCCTCCCCGCCCCTGATTAAAGGCCATAAGGGAGGCCCGCATCATCAGGGCTGATGTGACGCACTGCAAGGCATCCTGTTGGGGACTTCCCGAAGATTCCAAGGCCCCCCAATGGGCCATTACGGCATCTCCGATAAATTTATCCACGATTCCGCCGCTTGCCCGCACGCAGGTTACCATCCGTTCCATATAATCGTTCAAGAATTCCACGATTTCGTTGGCTTGGAGCTTCTCCGATATGGCGGTGAAACCTCGGATATCTGAAAAAAACAGGGTAGCTTGTCGGTCGGTTCCACCAATCACCAGTTTCCCGCTTCGCGCCAGATTCGTCAGCTGTTTGTTGGTGAATTGTTCAAAACTGATAAGCCCTCGGCTCATGCTCATAAAACTGGTGGCTAAGATTCCAATCTCATCCTTTCTTATGGTAAAGGTGAGGGTTCTTTCTATCTGGTAGGTTCCCGCTTCAATCATGCCTGCTGCCTGAGTCAAGACTTTAAGGGGTTTCCTCAAGCTCCTGCGGGCAAACAGCAGGATACCGGAGATTGACCCGAACAGCACTCCCAGAGACACGAATATGTTACGCCAGGTGGTAGCCACGATCCCTTGAAACACCGTTTTTGCCGGAATCACCGTTACCACCGAGGCGTTGCCCAGGGAAAGCCGTTGATAGGCCACAAAGTTTCTATTTCCCTCATCGTCCAGGTAAACCGTTTGCAGATTCTGCCCGGTCCCTTCAAGGATTTGTTTGATAAAAGCGTGGTTTCTTAGGTTTACCCCGGCCCGTACCAGTTTAGGTTCCGGATCAATTAACAGATCCCCGGATCCGTTTATGATAAACGAGCGATTCACCGTATCGGAAAAGATCTCTTTGAGGCTGTCTATGGAGAAAAAGACCATTACCGCGGTATCTATATCCCCGTTCTTCCAGGGAAAGAGCAGCTCCAGGAGTTCCATCTCAAAAAAGGGGCTTACGTTGAGCAGGAACACCATACCTTCACGGGCTAAACTGATGGCTTCAGTTTGCGTTTGCAGAAAGGCTTCAATACGCGAAGCGGTAAGCCCGTTTGCCACCATAAAGTATCTATTGACGAACAACTCGCTTCCGTGAACATCTTGTTTTATCGTATTACTGACCCCAATTGCCCCAATAGCCTGGTTCTGCTGGTAGAAGTAATCCACTGTCTGGTCTCCTTTTTGTTCCAGCAAATGGATGCTGTTCAAAGCGGTCAAGTTATTCAAGAGCAGCAACGCATCGTAATACACCCCCTGGATCCGGTGGTCCGCAGAGAAGGCGGTCCGTCTGTTGATGCTGAAGTTGGTGTCTTCTGCGGTAATCTGTACATCTTTATTGATCATCATCGTGGCAATGATGGTCATACCCCCCAAGGAGACAATCATAAGCACTGAAATGATGCTGACCAATTTTGCCCCCAGGGAAAATTGCACCTTCATGACAGGAGCTGCCTGGTTTAGGGTATCCATCGTTCCCTCACTTCCGCTAAGGTGGCCGGTCCTTTAGGGCCGACACAAGGCAGGGCAATAGACATATCCGCGGGCACCAGTTCCTGCAAGAGGGAGATCAGGGCCTGGTCTTCCTGCTCAGCTTCTGCTCCCCCCTTCATATTGACCACTGCAAACACCCGAACCGGCTTTTCCTTGCCCTTTACCGCAAACCCAGGCATCTCTTCGGTGATGAGATAGTTTCCCACCCGGTTCCAGGTATCTTCGGTAATCAGAATATCCGTATCAAAGGCATCATTCGGTCCTTCAACCCGGGCGGCAAAGTTAACCGTATCCCCTATCACCGTGTATTCCATGCGGTCATTGCTGCCTATTTGGCCTGCAACCAGCTCTCCCGTATTAATACCGCAGCCCATCTTGATAATCGGCTTTCCCTGTTGCTGCCGTTCATGGTTTAACACCCTCAGGGAGGCCCGCATCATTAAGACCGCCTTGATACTGTTGAGGGCATCCTGTTCTGGTCCTGCTGATTCCAGGGTACCCCAAAGGGCCATAATTATCACCCCTCCTTGGGTTAAAAACTTATCCACCTCACCCCGGGTTTTGGTGATACAGGGAACCATGCGTTTTAGATACGCATTCACGAAGGCCACGGTTTCATGGGCATCGAACTGTTCGGCCATTTCAGAAAAATCTCGAATAAAGGCAAAACACACCGTGCCTATTTTTGTCGTCCCTCCCAGGGTGAGCTTTCCTTTACGGGCCATGGCGACAATGGCCTTATTGGTGAAACGTTCAAAGTTTTCCAGGGCCTGTCCCATACTGATAAAGCTACTGGTAAGGACACCGGTTTCATCTCTGGATCTTACCTGGAGCTTGAGGTCGTACTGCCCTGCTTCTATCTTAAACGCCGCGAGGGAGAGTAGCTGCAGGGGTCTACTGATGGTCTTAGAAAAGAAATAAATAAAGAGTATGGCGAGAAACAGGACCGCTCCAGACAGGTAGATATTCCGCCAGGTGGTCCGCCGGATGCCTTCAAACACCACATCCTCTTGAATGATCGTAATCACCGTGGCATTGCTGAAAGTACGTCCAATCCTCAGCGGCTGAAACGCCGCAATGTATGGCCGATTCTGTTCATCCACATAGGGAGGATAGGTGTCCCGGATCCGGTAGGGGCTCCTGCTGAGGATATACCGAATGAATGCATAGGTTTGTAGGTTTTTGTACTCTCTCATCAGGTCTTGGTCGGTATGGATGAGGATAGTTCCCTCATGGTTTATCATAAAAGAAATGTTTGCACTAGAACCAAAGGTATCGATAAGATTTTCCGGGGAGAACAAGACCGTCGCCACCCTGGTTCCGGCTTCCTCGTTGAGGGGAAAGAACATCCCTAAGAGGGGAACCGAAAAGGCGGGCCCTCCCTGCTGCAGTACCACTTGTCCTGACTGGGCACGGATCATCGAACCATCCTGGATTGCCATAAAACGGGAGATCGATGGTAGATCCAGTGCATGGAGATCCAAAAACCGTTGATTGATGAAAGCCGTATACCCGGTAGGTACTGCATCTTGTTCCGCTCCTCTCTGGGTCAGGAAGATAGCCGCAATGTCCTTGCGTTGTTGAAAGAAGGAGGTTTCTATGTTTCGGCGTATGGTTTCATGGCTTAGGCCGCTTGATAATGCAGCCTGCAGGGAAGGGGCGGCCTCAGGGGCTGTTTCAGCTAGAAGATTTTCAGTGGTATAGAGGAACACCTGCACATCCCCACGAAGGGTTTCCAACAGGGACTCTACTAGCGCAGCGTTTTTTTGATTAATGCTGCGGTTGTTGTTTTCCGCGGTGCTGCGGACATCTTGAGTGACCAACCAGGACATTAAGGCGGTGAGAAGCCCCAAGGAGAGGACCACCATCACGGTGATGATGCTGATTAAGGTGAGGCTCATCGGCACCCGTACCTGTGGGATGGCGGCAAGTGTATCCGGATCGTCTGGTAAAGGATTCTTGTTTTTCAGCATGTTTGGTAAAATCCTCAATAGAGTTGTTCAAAAACTTCAGTTTTTGAACAAATTCCGATAAAAAACAGCAAAATGCGGAGCATTTTGCAAGACTTGTTCGAGAACCAACCAGGTTATCGAACAAGTCCAATAATAGAGTTGTTCGGAAACCTCAGTTTCCGAACAACTTCCGCTTAAAAAACGATAAAAAGGTGGATTTTATTAAGAAATCCACCTTTTTTTGGAGACTTGTTCGATAACCAACCGGGTTATCGAACAAGTCCAATATCCCCCTAGACCTTACTGAAGAACCGCGGTGGCCCCTGGTTTCTCCCACTTCCCGAGGGGAACCCCTATGCCCAGCCTGAACCGGGGCAGTTCAAGATACCCCGCATCCCCCAAGGTAAACTGAAAAAGATTACCCCTATCCGCTGAAACAAACCCTTCCTGCAGGGAGAATCCAAGCCCCAGCTCGAAGAATAACCTGAATCCCCAGGGGATTTCCCAATCATACCCCAGGCTCAACAGGGCGCTTCCCAGGTGCAAACGCAAGACTCCGGAGGCATCATACAGTCTTCCCACCAGGGTTGCCGCAACAAACA
>JAIRLU010000068.1 GCA_031259215.1 Treponema sp.
GGGCGTAGCAGGGGGCCGAGTGGTTAGGGATATGGGCGTACGTCCCTTCGTTCCTATATCTTGGGGAGCGTGCTTACCTATATGGTGGGTGTGGCTCAAAGTGGCAAAGATCTGAAGCAAGGGGCGCCTCGACCCCTTATTACCGCGGCCCTACAGGGGCATTAAGCCCGCTGGCGGGCGTTACGAGGGCGGGGGGTTTGGGGGTACGGTCTACGTCCCTTCGTTCCTACATCAGGCGGAGTGTTCTTACCTATATGGTGGGTTTGGTTCCAAAGCGACAAGGGCTTGAGGCAAGGGGCGCCTCGACTGCTTATCATCACGGCCAGTCAGGGGCATTAAACCCCCCTAGGGGGCCACTCAGGACCGCTTCTAACATTTCTGGGACTTCGATTTCTCGGTTTAATATTCGGTAGAGACCGGTGCAAATGGGCATCTTCAACTTGTGCTTTTCCGCAAGGATCTTTATGTACTTTGCCGCAGCCACCCCTTCAGGTAAATACCCGATTTCATGGATCCGTTCCAGCAGTTCCTCCACGTTTCCGAAGGGTTTTAGGATCTGTTTTTCGATGATTTCCCGGCCAAAGCGGCGGTTTCGGCCAAAGGAGGAACGACAGGTAACATCCAGATCCCCGACCCCGGAAATGGAGGTAAAGGTTTCCGCATGGGTTGCCCCCAAGGCACGGCCCAGAGTCTGAATTTCGTTCAAGCCTGCTGCAAGCAAAAGCGATTCGGTACCATCTCCGAAGAGTACCCCGCTGCGGTCAAGCTCAGCAGAACGGACGGTTCCGGTCTTTAACGCATCGAGGATGCCAAAGGCAATGGCAATCACGTTTTTGGTTGCTGCGGATACTTGGACACCTCTAATATCAAAAGAAGAAAACACCATAAGCGGCCTGCTTTTTAACAGATCCCTGAACCGTATGGAGTTTTTGGCGCTTTCACTCGCCGCAATAAGACCGGTAATCTTCCTTTGAGCTACCTCTTCTGCGTGACTTGGACCGGCGATATACACCAGGGCATGACGGTAAAATCCCGGAAGATAATCCTCCAGGGTTTCGAGGATCAGCCGAGGGCCTTTGGAAGAAGGGAGAAAACCCTTGGTCAGCACCGCAATGGCGGTCTCTCCTTCCCGGATGGAAGGGACCAGGAGGATCTGTTTTACCGTTTCTATGAGGTACAGGGATGGAATAGCCAGAATGAGGAATTCCTTGTTCGATACCACATCGATAATATCCGCACTGGCCCGAAGCGTAGGGGGAAGTTCCACCTCCGGTAAATACCGGGTATTCCGGTGCTTGCCATTGATAGCTTCGGCCAGGGCTTCCCCCCGGCTCCAAAGACACACGTCCTTACCCTTATCGGCAATAACCTTAGCTATCGCGGTACCCCAGGCTCCTGCCCCCAAGACGGCAATTGAGGCATTCATAACCCTCCCTCCCTTGTACCGGGGAAGTCTTGCAAGAATCCAGGGGTTCCTGTCCTGCTGTTACAGAAGCGCAGAGTTTTATGAACATAAACCCTATAAGGCATATACCATCCTTGTTGATAATTCGGGGCTTCTTTTACTATACCCGGTGCTGGGATCTGATGCAAGACAGGTTAGGGGAGCGGTCCAGGCAGCCGTACATGCTTACTCGTGGTTGATTTCTTTGTACCGTCCCCGTATACTAAACCCATGTTTTCGGTACGCGTAGAAGCCGACTTTGCAGCGGCCCATTTTTTAAGCCATTATCATGGGAAGTGCGAACATCTGCACGGCCATAATTACCGGGTCCGACTCTGGATCCGGGGGGAAACCCTTGATGAGGGAGGTATGTTGGCTGATTTCGGTGTCCTCAAAACTGCCCTCCGCCAGATAATCGCCGGCTTGGATCATAGCAACCTTAATGATAATCCTGAATTCAACAATGATCCCAGTGCCGAACGGATTGCTTGGTTCATTTTCAGAAAAATTGAAGAACTATTGCCCTGCTTTCATCTGGATCCGGCCCTCTTGTGGGCCGTGGAGGTCTTTGAAACCCCCACCAGCATGGCCCGGTATGAACGGGACTAGGCTTAGGGTAGGTTGCCCCGGACCACCGCATCGGTCATGACCGCAACCCGCTTCATTGCCTGCACGTCATGAACCCGTACAAAATCCGCTCCATAGGCAATGCCCAAGGCAACTGTTGCGGCAGTACCCTCGACTCGATCCTGTACCGGTAGATTGAGGACCCTTCCCACCATGGATTTTCGGGAGGTTCCCAGCAAGATCGGAAGTCCCAGGGCCTGAAGTTCCTGGAGCCTCCGTAGGGTTTCAAGGTTCTGGGAAAGATCTTTTCCAAATCCGATACCCGGATCCAGGGCAATGTTTTCTCGTTTAATTCCCGCTCCTTGAGCAATCTCCAGGCTCTTGCAAAGAAAGATGATGATATCCCCCATAAGATCCTGATAGCTACAGCGGTCACTGTTGTGCATGAGAATTACCCCCGCGTCAAATGCAGCGCTTACCTGGGCAAGGTCCGGATCCCTTTGCAAGCCCCAGATATCGTTGATGAGGTGCGCCCCTGCTTCAAGGGCCCTTTTCGCCACTACGGCTTTGGTAGTATCAATGGAGATGGGTACCTTAAGGTCATGGGCCAGACGTTCCACTACCGGTACAAGCCGCCGGCTTTCCGTTTCCACATCCAGCGGGATAAATCCAGGCCGGGTAGATTCCCCACCGATATCAATGATATCCGCTCCCTCCTCAACCATTTGCCAGGCCCGTTCTACCGCGGCTTCCATATCCTGGTATTTTCCACCATCTGAAAATGAATCCGGGGTAACGTTGAGGATCCCCATGATGTAGGTCCTGGTACCCATAGGAAACTCGTAATGCTTACAATGAAAAACATCGCCGGTATTTTTTCGCTCTCTTGCCACGCTGATTGCCTCCTTAAATCCCCATTATAATTAAACCAGTTTCAAAACTCGGTTGGTACGGACTATGGTCCGATGAAAGGGGCCCTCAAAAAAGCGGCCTCAAGGCCGCTTTTTCCCTTACAGCTACCCTCGGATCAGCCCCAGGGCCTCAGCCCTAAGACCGGTATCGGTCTCAAATAGTCCTCTGAAATCCGAGGTAAGGGTTTGGGCTCCTGGTTTTCGTATACCCCGCATGGTCATACACAGATGCTCCGCTTCTACTACCACTGCAGTACCCAGGGCTTCCGCTCCCTTTATAATGACTTCCCCAATCTCCTGGGTCAAGCGTTCCTGAAGCTGAGGCTTTTTGGCAAGTACGTCAGCGATTCGGGCAATCTTGCTCAGTCCCAGAATGTTCCCGTTTTTCGGGATATAAACCACATGAATATGGCCGAAAAAGGGCATGAGATGGTGCTCACACATGGAGTAGAAAGGGATATCCTTCATGGCCACCATATTACCTGAACTGTCCTCCTTAAACAGTTTGATCTCCTGTACTGGATCATGGTCAATCCCGGCGAAGATCTCCTCATACATCCGCGCAACCCTGGCGGGGGTTTCTTTGAGACCTTCTCGATCAGGATCATCTCCAATGGCCTTGAGAATATCTCGGATAGCTTTTTCAATACATTCCTTATCTATCATAGTTTTACGCTCCGAAATTACTAATGGTACTAATCCTAAAGTACCCCTCACTACCTTAATCTCCCTATGAGGATCAGTTTATCACATTTGAGTAAATAGTGTAGACTATACCTATGGTAATAACAATGATCACCGCACCAGATGATGAGGGACGGAGGCTGGATCGGCTCCTCCGAAAGGCCCTGCCAGAACTACCCCTTTCTGCGCTCCATCGGCTCTTACGGAAAAAGCATATCCTGGTAGATGGTAGACCTGCAGAGGCTTCGATTCGGCCCAAGGCGGGTTCGCGTATTACCATCCCCCAAGAAGCAGCGCCGGTTTCCTCCGTATCCCTTCCTGCGTACCAGCCCAGGCTGCCGGTTCCCCTGCTCTGGGAAGGTCCCGGGGTTCTGGCCTTACATAAACCTGCAGGGCTTGCGGTGCATGGTCCGGCCAGCCTGGAGACCATGGTACGGGGCTATCTGGTAAAAAAGCTGGCTCCTTCTCTTTCTTTTACGCCTGGCCCTATTCACCGCCTGGATACTCCCACCAGCGGTATTATCCTGTTTGCTACCACGCTGCAGGGGGCCCAGTATTTCAGCACCCTTATCAGGGAACGGCAGGTGAAGAAACAGTACCTTGCCCTGGTAGATGGGAATCTAGGGGCCCCGAGCCGTTGGGAGGATCTGCTGCTCCGGGATAGGAGCACCCGTAAGACGAGGGTAACCGAGGAGCCGGGTGCAGCCGCCCAAGATGCGGAAACCGAGGTTTTCCCTCTGGCCACTACCTCAAGGTACTCGCTGATTCTGGCTGCAATTCATACGGGCCGTACCCATCAAATCAGAGCCCAAGCCGCTTTTCACGGGCATCCCTTGGCAGGGGATCGGAAGTATGGGGGAAGTTTTCAGCCTGGCGGTCTTTTATTGCATGCCTATACCCTCGAATTTCCCATAACCGAGGGTACAAAGGGGATGGGTTTACCCGGAATCTTGCAGGCTCCCGTACCAGATGCTTTTCGTATGAGGATTAGCGAACTCTTTGGGAGGAACCTGACTCAAATCGTATGATACTATGCCCAGATAAACCCCGAGAAACCGTTTTTAAGGAAGTATGATGGGCCGGGGCCCTTTAAAAAGGCGAAGTCCCGCAAAACTCCGACTTATGACTTCCAGGGGAATGAAAGGAAGCTTTCCGCCCCTCGTTAGTCATGGCGTCGTTATTCGATAGTGGGCGAAAGGCGTCGACGGCAGATAAAAGCCATGATACTATAGCTGTCAAAGTAAAGACCGGGAGGGATTATAATGGTATTAGGGCCGGTAACATGTCCGCATTGCGGAAGCAACAAGGTTAAAATGGAAGCGGAACGCGGGCAAGGGCGAGAACACTGGGGATAGCCAAGGACACCGTTACCGATGCGCTCAGGAGTATTGAAGCGTTGGTAGGGTATGTCAATTACAATTACCTAAACAGGCAGGGCCGGCGCATATAAAAGTACCTAAAGGAGAGCGGGAAAGGGGTCGAAAAAAGCGGATTGGAGGGGACTACGAACAAGCAACCCATACCGCCTTTAATCGACTTCTTCAAACATATTGAAGACCCGCAAATCGAACGGAATAACGGCTATCCCTTGAGAGAAGTTATCGTTATCACCCTGCTGGCCGTCATGGCCTTCGCCGAAGGGTGGGAAAATATCGAAACCTACGGAAAAGCCAAGGAAACCTGGCTGAAAATGTTTCTCCCCCTGGACAAGGGCATTCCAAAAACATGACGGGGACCGGCGGGTCTTTACCCGGCTTAAAAGTGAGTCCATCACCTCCTGTTTTAGGACATGGTCTGCTCTGAGGAGTCAAAGGCCCTCGGACAAGAAGGGAGCAGCCTCTGAAGGCTGCTCCCTTTGGTTTGGCCTCTATGCCAGGTAGTATGGGATAACCTGCGCGATCATAACCGTCCCGTACTGAACGGTCCTGCCAGCCTATTCCCAGCCGCCCCTAGCGCCGCTTATCCTGCTGTCCAGGGTAACGCCGGGACCCGCCGTAGTAGTACGTTTCATGTTAGTATTAACATATACCCCATGGCCGTTGCCGTTACCAGCGGTGTTTTTCAATAAGTCCCCTGCAT
>JAIRLU010000074.1 GCA_031259215.1 Treponema sp.
TATGTTGACCAACCGCGCCCCTGCTCCTGTGCCGCCTGCCTGTCCAACCGGATATGTTGCGCAACGAGCTTTCCCCTCAGCGCTTCACGTTTTTTCTTTTTCTTCCCCCAATACTTCAAAAGGGTTCCCGACCATTCCTTGGCTGCATTAGACGGCAGTTTGCAGCCGTCTATGGCAAACAATTCACCGCCGACGAGTCCCAGAGCGTACCACTTCAGCAGCACCTGCACAAAAAGCTCTTTCACCGCCTCGGCCTAGTGGGAAATGCAGTGAGCGATAGTGTCATGATTGGACTCCGTGTCACGGGCAAGCGCTTTTACTATGCTATGGGTTTTGCAGGCATAGTCTATGAGCCGGCTGGTGATAATTCCCCGCGAATAGCAGGAGAAGATTATGGTGAGCATGACCGCGGGCGGATAGGCGGGAGCGCCTTGGTCGTCGTTATGGAACGCGGCGTCGAAGGAACTCAGATCAAAGTGATCGATGGAGCCGGGGCTGAGTTATTACTCAAGAGAAACGGCAAGGAACAATCCCTGGGATCTATCAAAGTTTTTATACCGAGCCATAGTAGCCCCAGTATACCATAGTTTTTGCTGTTTGACTATTTTTCCGACAGTCTCAACAGGTCTGTTAGTGCTTCGCCACCCGTGGGCGACTCGGTCTCCACAACGGCTTTGGTCTCCGTTACGCTCCATTCCCACAACAGGGTTTTCTGCGATAAAACGCAGACTTCTCCTCACAGACGCCAGGCAATTGAAGCCAGCGACGGCTTTGTCAAACCTAGCGCCAAATCCTAAGAGCCCAACTTCCCCTTTTTATCCATTATGCTCAAAAAATACCATACCAGCGGAGTATTCTTCTCCACATTGCCTAGTAGTTGGAGGCAAAACCGCCCTCAGCAGCAGGGTCAAGACCGCTCTATTCAGGAACAAAAAACGTGTACTTTCAAGAATCAAAGGCAAATCCCGCGGAAGATTCGGCACGGATGTTTCATATCCCCTCATACCCTCAAGCATACAGGACATATTTTTTAGAATCCCCCGTGGATCTATCATATTTCCATCCAGCACTTAATGGACTTGTTCGATAACCCGGTTGGTTATCGAACAAGTCTTGCAAAATGCTCCGCATTTTACTGTTTTTTATCGGAATTTGTTCAAAAACTTCAGTTTTTGAACAACTCTAATGAAGCAGCAGCGAAATTTGTCTATGATCCAGTAAAGGCAGAACAGCTTTTAGCTATCACCGGCTACACTATTTTTACGCCTTTTCAACAATATATACCCGATTATGCTAATAATTAATGCCCCAAGAGCATCGACAATTAAATCCTTCATCGTATCGACAATCGCATAATGTCCTGACAGAACAGTACCATCCGGAAGAATATACTGTTGCATATTTAAATCAAGAAACATATCTATCACAAATTCAATTATTTCCCAAAGTGTATCAAGCATAATCGCAAAACAAAATGAGAAAAAAGACATAAACCAATTACTTAATCCAAGATTTATTTTTTTGCTTTTATTAATAATATCAATTATACAAAAACCAAATGAGCTGAGCATAACTCCACTTAATGTATGTAAAAGCGTATCCCAATGATAAAATTTTTGATAATATCCCTGAACTTCTCCGAGAATAATTGCCCCATATAGAAATAAAACAAACAGTATATGCATCTCATTGAAAAAGGTTATTTTAAATTTATGTTCTAATGCTGAAGGCAAAAATAAGACAATCAATCCCAATAGACATTGCAGTGATATTTTTATATATTCCATATTGGACCTATCGAATATAACTGTTTTGCTGATTGCAGGAAAAATAATACCTGCTATACCATAAATGAATGAAAATATGAGCATAACGAGAAGTATGGTTGCCATTATTTCGTGTAATCTGTATCTCTTTCTTTTCATAGGTATATCGTAACAATTTTTACAACTTTGTCAAGTCAAATTGTATATAACTGGGAATTATATACATGACCGGGTATGGGCTTGTTTCCAAGGATCCGCCTGGAATACCATGTCTTGTCATACCTATGAACGGCGATGGAAGTCTACTGTTATGGTGACATAAAAAATATCCGGTGGCTTTTCTCCTCCAGGGACAGCCCAAAGAAACTCGGTATGGGATAATACGAAACGAAAAGGCAGTGATCCCTCCCTTCCGGTATATCCATGTCCTGGTGGGAACCGGGTCCTGCCCTTTAATCTGGTCCGTATCCGGTGAGAACCAAAGCTTTGATGATAGGGCTACCTATTAAAACAACTCATAAAACAACCAAATTGGTTATTGCTGAAACCTATGAGCCGCTGGCATCCCCAGGTTATAGGTGCGGTTTCTGGGTTCCCTGTCCTTTCTAAATGCTCGGTTAGCGGTTCTTTCCCGTGCCTTTGATGGATTGGTAAATACTTGTGCCCTGTCATAAGACCCTGGGGACTTGATTTCTCACCTAGAACCTACTAAGGTATGCCTATGCAGTAGGTGCTGCAGGTATTTCTTTGATCCAGGGGTTTACTATGCTGGTGTATGCAGATAAAAGGTTTGAACATCCCCTCCAGACCCTCATGGCTTTCAATAACCAGGAATTGATCGCTGCTTTTGAGGCCATAGATGCCTATAAAGACCGGTATTTTCTTCTGGGATACATCCGGTATGAGGCCAAGGATGTTTTTGCCGGGATCCCCGTAGAACAGGACCTGCCCTTGCTCTATTTTGAAGTGTTTGACCATTTTGAATCCTACACCCCCGGAAATGCCAGACCTGTGGCGCTGGACCTGAAACCGGCCCTCTCTTTTGAGGAATACGCCGCTGCCCTGGAGGAAATCCGGGAGGAGATTGCCCAAGGTAATACCTACGAAGTTAATTACACCTATGCGTTTCATGTCCTCCCTCCCCAGCAGCAGGATCCCTTGGCCCTGTACGAGTACCTCTTGACCCAGCAGCAAACCCCCTACAACTGTTTTATCCAGAACGACTATGATACGGTGCTCTCCTTTTCACCGGAATTGTTTTTTGAGTTGCGCTATGGAAAGGGCAATCCTGGGGGGCATATTCGCACCAAACCCATGAAGGGGACGATCCCGCGGGGGAAAACCCCGGAAGAAGACGCCCAGCTCAGAGCGTTCTTGCAGAAGGATGAGAAAAACCGGGCTGAAAATGTGATGATTGTGGACCTTTTGAGAAACGACCTGGGCAGGATCGCTAAAACCGGTTCGGTGAAGGTTTCCCAGCTCTTTACCATAGAAACCCACCCGACCCTGCACCAGATGACCTCTCAAATTGAAGGGGATTTGAAGGAAGGTACCTCTTTATATGCGGTTTTCAAGGCTCTGTTTCCCTGCGGTTCCATCACCGGGGCGCCTAAGATCAGTACCATGGGTATCATCGACCGAGTGGAACAGGGCAAACGGCATATCTATTGCGGGGCCATCGGTTTTATCGGTCCTGGGCAGATGACCTTCAGCGTGCCTATCAGGATTTTACAAAGATCCGGTCAGGAAACCGGTTTTATATACCGGGTAGGAGGGGCGATTGTGTGGGATTCAGCTATTCAGGATGAATGGAAGGAGACGCTGACGAAAACAAGGTTTCTCAGTGCCGGTTTTCTGCTGATTGAAACCATGAAAGTGGAACAGGGGCGTATCCTGTTTAAGGACGAACATCGGGCGCGTTTACAGAAGTCTGCGAGGTATTTTGGATTTACCCTAGATGAAAGGATCTGGGCTATACAGCCTGAACAAGACGGGATCCTCAGGCTGACCGTGGATAGGCACGGGCAAAGCACCTGGGAATATAAAGCCCTCTTGCCTGCCTGCAGTACCCAGGTGCGAATTTCTCCGGTACAGGTGGATAGCAAGGAGGTATTTCTGTACCACAAGACCAGCTATAGACCCTATTTTCAGGTGAATTATGAGATTTTTTACGATGAGCTCTTTTGTAATGAGCGCGGGGAACTCACCGAAGGGTCCAGAACCAACATGGTGCTTGAAATCCAGGGGCGCCGGTATACGCCCCCTGTATCCTGTGGGCTTTTGCCTGGCCTGTACCGCCAAGCCTTGCTGGACCGTGGGGAATGTAGTGAAAAAATTCTCTATCCTGCAGATCTGTTCCAGGCAGAACATATCTATTGTGTGAACTCGGTCCGGGGGCTTCAAGAGGTTACGCTGGTATGAGTGAACAGGTCCTTTTAATTGATAATTACGATTCCTTTACCTATAATATTGTACAGTACCTGGAAGAAATGGGAGTGGCGGTACAGGTATTTGAAAACGACCGGATTAGCCTGGAAACAATGCGTACCCTGGACTTTGACGCCATCCTTCTTTCTCCTGGTGCGGGAAACCCTGAAGGGGCGGGTATCTGTCTTGAGGTGATAGGGGAATTTCACCGGTATAAAAAAATCCTGGGGATATGCCTCGGGCACCAGTGTATCGCCCGCTTTTTCGGCGCTCAGGTGGTCCGGGCAAAAGAACCAATGCACGGTAAGGTGAGCACCCTGTTTTTTGATGCTGATGAACCGCTGTTTGCCCAGATTCCCCAAGGATTTCCTGCTACCCGGTACCATTCCCTGGTGGTTGATCCGGCCACCATACCGGAGGATCTCCTGCAGATTGCCCATACCCTCGATGGGGTCATCATGGCCTTAAAACACCGGCGCTACCCTGTATACGGCGTGCAATTTCACCCGGAGGCCATATTAACCGGCTACGGTAAACAGGTGCTGCACAATTTCATGTATCTGCTGGAGGGGTAAGGGAAGGATGCAAAACGTATTGTTGCGGGTGTACAGCGACCGGTTCTTTGGCATGGTCTGCTCTAGGGTGCACTTTTTTCAAGATCTGACCTATGGAAAAAGTTTCTTGTTTCTATAGGTTATAGGTTACCGGGTATGCTATGGAGTTTTCCAAAGCCCTTACCAGGTATTGATACAAATTATTGCATATATGAGGTACATTATGAGGATTCTTACCTGTATTGTGTGTCCCCTAGGTTGCTCCCTCCAGGTTATCCCAGAGCCTCCGGGGACTGAAGGCCTGACCATTACCGGTAATGGCTGTCAGCGAGGAGCCGCCTATGCTCAAGAGGAAGTTCGGTCTCCCAAACGGGTGGTAACCGCGACATGCGCCATGTCCCCAGCCGCGGGTGAGGATACCCTCAAAACCGGAGTCCTAGGGGCCCCTCGGCGGGTCCCGGTAAAGACCGTCCTTCCCTGTCCCAAGGAACACATACCTGAACTCCTGGCGGATATATATCAGATCCGTCTTACGCTCCCTGTTAAGACCGGGGATACGGTTATTGCAGACTGGCGGGGCACAGGGGTACGGGTTGTGGCAGTACGGAGCATAGGGTAATGATGACGAGACAAAACACCAAGGATCCCCAGGTATTTTGGCGGGATTATGAAGCGCAACTAGGAGAACAGGTCTTAGCCTATGCCCTAGGACGGTACATTCGGGGTTGGGAGGGCTTTAAGGCGCCCCTCTGGGGACTCCTCATCGCCACCAGCCGCGGCTTTCGGTTCCATCATTTTCCCCATGAAAGCTGGATAGAGGCCATATCCCGGACTACCTGGGGTGGGAACGCTCCCCAAGAGCGACTCATCTTCATTCCCCAGGAAAGGCTTATCGCCGTAGACCTTCGGGAGGAAACATCCTGGTGGAAAAAACTGTTCACTCCTCAGCCGCCCCTGTTGGTGATCCGTTACCGGGACGATGCAGACCAGGAACAGGAACTCCTGGCAGAGACCGAGAAGAAAGCTGCTGCCCTTCTGCCCGCCCTGGAACAGAACCGGAGGGAGCCCTGAGGCCTGAAGAAGAGGTAGATGCGATTCTCCTGGCTGCAGGGTTTTCAAGACGATTCGGTACTGCCAATAAGCTGCTGGCACCCTTCCGGGGGAAACCCCTTGCCCGGCATACCCTGGACCTGGTAAGCAGCCTGGGATGTTTTCGCCGTATTTTTTTTATTACTGCAGTGGCCTCGGTTCAAGCGCTGGCTGAAGGGTTACCGGTTAAGGTTATTCAGAATGACAAGCCCGAACAAGGACAGCGTGAAAGTATTCGCTTAGGGGTTTCTGCATCCCAAGGAGCGTACTATATGTTTTTTCCCTGTGATCAGCCCCTGCTTGAAGCGGATACGGTACGGGGCCTGCTAGACCTTCGAAGGCCAGGCTGTATTGTTCAGCCTGCCTTTAAGGGGATTCCCAGTACGCCTACGCTTTTTTCTGCAACCTTTCGGGATGAACTGCTTTCCCTAGCTCCCGGAGCACATCCTCGGGATATTAAACGCCGACACCCTGAGGCAGTGATTACCCGGATCCTCACAGATGCCTCGTCCCTCAGGGACATTGATGATCCGGAAATACTCAAGCTCCTTATGAATTCTCCTGATACGCCGGGATGAGCCTAACACCAAGCTGCACTTCAACCCCCCGAATAGAGAGGACCCCCTATCAGCTTTCGTATCTGGTAATGAAGTGCGAGGAAAGGGACTTGAACCCTTATGCCAAAGGCACCAGATCCTAAGTCTGGCGTGTCTACCAATTTCACCACCCTCGCCTGGTTTAATTCCATAGAGAAATATATCTCATGGGAGGCGTTCTGTCAATGAGGCGCACCCATACAGGATAAACCTATAGAAACGTTGGAGATGGTGGATGTGAGGAGGTTCTTCATCTCTTTCTTTAATAAAGAATCCCCGGACGAGCTCCAGGGTATTTAAGATTTCTCCATGAAATCTTTGCGTATATGGGGGAACAAATCCCCCATACCCTCAGCGTTCCGCCCCAAGGGACGGGGTATTAAACAAAAAGAAATTTAATAAAGAATCCCCGCAGTAAACGCTAAACTTAACCCATATTTGTATTTCTTGCCTGTTTCAGGACAGACCTTTCCCCAAGGAGTTTGCTCTTGGGGACAAACAGGGGAACCGCTACAGAACACGGGGCGAATAGGCGCTCCTTATCCGGGTGTCGGGACAAGGGGAAGCGGGAACAGGAGGAGAAAAGCGGTTTGGGTCTCCGCTTCCCTATAAGGGGGTCTGACCCTTATATCCATATCCCCTTCCCCCCCAAGCTCCGCTTCAGGCGGTTCCCCTTCGAGTATCCGAGACCCATACCGGTCTCCCCAGATATGCCCTTCCCGTGCTTGGGCACGGTTGTACCGCTGGGCAAA